>JAMNXK010000063.1 GCA_023653245.1 Tagaea sp. | reverse complement strand
GCCGCCGATCTGACGCCCGGCGACCCCTTCGTGCACGTCAATATGGGTCTCGCTTTCGAACGCGCCGGCCTGCTGACCGAAGCCGAGACCGCGATGCGTCTGGCCCGGCAATTCGCGCCCGGCAATCCGGCCATCGCCTTCAATCTCGCCAATGTCGCGCGCAAGCTCGGCCGCAACCACGACGCCGAGAACCTGTACCGCGAGGTCATCGCCCTCGAGCCCGAAGCCGTGGCGCCGCGCGAGAATCTCGCCGCGCTGCTGCTCGACGAGTGGCGGCTGATCGAAGCGCGCTCGCTGCTGCGCCGGGCCGAGGAGATAGCGCCCCGCGACCCGGCCGCGTCGTTCAATCTCGCCAACGCCGCGCGCATGGCGGGCGATCTGCCGGCGGCGATCGCCGCCTACGAGCGCGCGCTCGGCAAAGCGCCCGACTGGCCCGAGGCGCATTTCAATCTCGGATTCGCCGCCCTGCTCGCGGGCGATTGGATTCGCGGCTGGAAGGAATTCGCCTGGCGCTGGGGCACGCCCGCGCAAGCCGCCTTCGCGCGGCGCTTCGACAAGCCGCGCTGGACGGGCGACGAAGGGCAGGGGCGCACGCTGCTGCTGCGCGCCGAGCAGGGTCTCGGCGACACGCTGCAATTCGTGCGCTACGCCCCGCTCGCCCAAGCGCGCGGCTGGCGCGTCGCGCTCGAAGCGCCGGCGGCGCTGATGCCGGCGCTCGCGCGCACGCCCGGGATCGACGCGATCGTGCTTCAAGGTGCGGCTCTGCCCGCGTTCGACGCGGAAGCGCCGCTGCTCGATCTGCCCGCTATCTTCGGCACGACGCCCGACACCGTGCCCGCCGCGATCCCATACGTGACGCCCGATGCCGCGCGCGTGGCGGCGTGGGCGGCGAAGCTCGGCCCCAAGCGCGGCCCGCGCGTCGGGCTCGTGTGGGGCGGCAATCCGGATTTCCCCGGCGATCGCTGGCGCTCGCCGGGGCTGGGCCCGTTGCTGAGTCTGCTCGAGATTCGCCATGTCGACTGGATCGGCCTGCAAGTCGGTCCGCGCCGCGCGGACATGAAGGGCTGGGCGCCGCCCGAGTCCTTCCGCGATCTCGGCGATTCGCTCGGCGATATGGGCGAGACGGCCGCGTGCCTGGCCAATCTCGACGCGCTGGTCACGTCGTGCACCGCGTCGGCGCATCTCGCCGGGGCGATGGGCGTGCCCACGCATCTTTTGCTGTCCGCGGCGCCCGATTGGCGCTGGATGATCGGACGTTCGGATTCGCCTTGGTATCCGGGCATGAAATTGTATCGACAAACCTTGCCGGGCGATTGGCGCATGCCGGTGATGGAAATCGCTCGCGACATGGCCGCTTTGCGGTAGCGTCGTGCGGCTTGTGCGACGCACCACGACGCCCTATCTAGTGTACAAATAGGACTAGATGATTTGCCCACGCGTGCGACGGCGAATTCCGCATGCGCCTCGTGGTGGGCGAGAGGGTGGGGTGCATGCGAGTCGAATTGAAACTGGCGGCCGTCACGGTCGCCGCGATGTTGTGCGCGTCTGCGGCTTTCGCCCAGATGGGGCCGGGCGGTCCGCCGCCGCCGGTCACGGTGGCCAAGCCCGTGGTCAAGGACATCGTCGATCGCGACGAGTTCACCGGCCGGTTCGAAGCGGCCGAGTCGGTCGATCTGCGCGCGCGCGTGTCGGGCTATCTGGAAGCCGTGCGCTTCCGCGACGGCCAGATCGTGCGCGAGGGCGAGATCCTGTTCGCCATCGACAAGCGCACCTACAACGCGGCCCTCGCGCGCGGGCAAGCGGCGGTGAACGCGGCCCAGACGCGGCTCGACTTCTTCCGTTCGGACATGGAGCGCTACGAGCGCTTGGCGCGCTCGGGCACGGCGCCCGAGCGCCAGCTCGAACAGACGCGCCAGCAATTCCTTCAGGCCCAAGCCGACATCGCCGGCCTGCGCGCCGAGCTGGAAACCGCGCGGCTCAACGTGAGCTTCACCGACGTGCGCGCGCCGATCTCGGGGCGTATCGGGCGCAAGCTCGTCTCCGAAGGCAATCTGGTCGCCGCCGATCAGACGCTGCTCGCCACCATCGTCACGCTCGATCCGATCAAGTTCTATTTCGACATCGACGAGCGCGCCTACCTCGCTTACGCGCGCTCGGTGCGCGTGGCGGGCGGCATGACCAACCCGCGCGAACGGCCCGGCGTGCTCGAAGTCCTGATCGGCGTGGCCGACGAGCGCAACATGACCCGCAAGGGCCTGGTCGATTTCGTCGATAGCCGCCTCGACCAAGCCACCGGCACGATGCGCATCCGCGCCACGGTGGAGAACCGCGACGTGTTCCTCGCACCGGGCATGTTCGGGCGCGTGCAGGTTCCCGGCGGCAATCCCTATCGCGCCGTGCTGGTGCCCGACGAAGCGATCTCCGCCGACCTCGACCGGCGCGTCGTTTGGGTCGTGGCCGCCGACGGCGCGGTCGCCCCGCGCCCGGTCCGCCCGGGCCCGCGCCACGACGGCTATCGCGTGATCCGCGACGGCCTCGACGGCTCGGAGACGATCGTGATCGCCGGCCTGCAGCGCGTGCGCCCGGGCGGGCGCGTGACGCCCCAGCCGGTCGAGCTGCCGCCCGTGCGGGAGGCGCGCTGATGCGCTTCGCCCATTTCTTCGTCGACCGGCCGATCTTCGCGATCGTCGTGTCGATCGTGATGGTGATTCTGGGCGGCATCGCTTTCGTGGCGTTGCCCGTCTCCGAGTATCCCGAGATCGCGCCGCCGACGATCCAGGTCACGGCCGCCTATCCGGGGGCGGACGCCGAAACGGTGGCGTCCACCGTCGCCACGCCGCTCGAACAGGAAATCAACGGCGTGGAGGACATGCTCTATATGTCCTCCTACGCCACCGCCGACGGCGGCATGGCGCTGACCGTCACGTTCAAGCCGGGCACCAATCTCGACAACGCCCAAGTGCTCGTCCAGAACCGCGTGCAGGTCGCCTTGCCGCGCCTGCCCGAAGCGGTGCGCCAGCTCGGCGTGGTCACGAAGAAAAGCTCGCCCAATCTGATGATGGTCGTGCACATGCTCTCGCCCGACGAGAGCTACGACCAGCTCTACATCTCCAACTACGCGATCTTGCGCGTGCGCGACCAGCTCTTGCGTATCGAGGGCGTGGGCGATCTCATCGTGTTCGGCGCGCGCGAATACGCGATCCGCGTGTGGCTCGATCCCGAGCGTCTGGCGGGCTACGGCCTGTCGGCGGGCGACGTGGTGCGCGCGCTGCGCGAGCAGAACGTGCAGGTTTCGGGCGGCGCGCTCGGCACGCCGCCGTCGGACGGGGCCGCGTTCCAGATCCCGATCCTGACGCAAGGCCGCTTCGACGATCCGCGCCAGTTCCGCGAGGTGATCGTCCGTTCGGGCGGCGACGGGCGCATCGTGCGCTTGCGCGACGTGGCGCGCGTCGAATTGGGTGCACGCGAATACGTCACCAACTCCTACCTCAACGGCAAGCCCGCCGTGGCGCTGGCGGTGTTCCAGCGTCCGGGCTCGAACGCCTTGGCCACCGCCAACGGCATCCTCGCGCGCATGGCGGAATTGAAGCGCGACTTCCCCGTCGGCGTGGACTACCAGGTCGTCTACAACCCGACCGAATTCATCCAGGAATCGATCGACGCGGTCTACGTCACGCTCGCCGAGGCGATTTTCCTGGTGGCGCTGGTCGTGCTCGTATTCCTGCAATCCTGGCGCGCGGCGCTGATTCCGATCCTGGCGATTCCGGTGTCGCTGATCGCCACCTTCGCGGTGATGCTGGAATTCGGCTTCCAGCTCAACGTGCTCACGCTGTTCGGCATGGTCCTGGCGATCGGCATCGTCGTCGACGACGCGATCGTGGTGGTCGAGAACGTCGAGCGCAACATCGCCAACGGGATGAATCCGCGCGATGCCGCCCACAAGACGATGGACGAGGTCGGTACGGCCGTGATCGCCATCGCCGTGGTGCTCGCCGCCGTGTTCATCCCGACGGCCTTCGTGCCCGGGCTGCAGGGCCAGTTCTACCGGCAATTCGCGGTCACGATCGCCGTGGCCACGGTGCTGTCGGCGTTCAATTCGCTCACGCTGTCGCCGGCCTTGGCCGCGATGCTCCTGAAGAAGCACGATCCGCACCACGCGCCCAAGGGGCCGTTCGCCAAGGCCGGCGCGCTGTTCGCGCGCGTGTTCAACCGCGGCTTCGACAAGATGGGCAACGGCTACGCCCGCTCCGCCGGCTGGGTCGCACGGCGCAAGATCGTGATGCTCGGCGTCTATGTGGGGCTCGCCGCGCTCACGGTCCATGTCGGCAATTTGGTGCCGCGCGGCTTCATCCCGCCGCTCGACCGCGGCTACGGCATCGTGGCGATCCAATTGCCGGATGGCGCGTCGCTCGAACGCACCGACGCGGTCACGCTCAAAATGAGCGAAATCCTCCAGGCCACGCCGGGCGTGAAGGATTCGGTCGCCTTCGCCGGGTTCTCGGGCGCGACGTTCACCAACTCGCCCAATTCGGCGGTGATCTTCATCGGCCTCAAGCCGTTCGACGAGCGCGTCAAGGAAGGCTTGGGCGTGGGCCCCATCCTGCGCCAAGTCTTCGGCCGTTCGCTCGCGGTGCAGGAGGCGTTCGTCATTCCCATTCCACCGCCTTCGGTGCCGGGTATCGGCTCGCTCGGCGGGCTCAAGCTCCAGCTCCAGGACCGCACGGGGAACGATCCGCGCCGTCTGCTCGAAGTGGCCAACGAGTTCATCGGGCGCATGCGGCAGATTCCCGGATTGGTGGGGGTGTTCACCAGTTTCTCGGCCGGCACGCCGCAGATCTATCTGGAGATCGATCGCACCAAGGCACAGATGCTCAACGTGCCGATCGGCAACATCTTCGAGACGCTGCAGTTCAATCTCGGCACCGCCTACGTGAACGACTTCAACGCCTTCGGCCGCGTGTACCAAGTGCGCGCGCAAGCCGACCGCGCCCATCGCGTGGATCGCGAGGATATCGCGCGGCTCAAAGTGCGTTCGGCAACCGGCGATCTCGTGCCGCTGGGCACGATCGTCGATATCCGCGACACCGCCGGGCCCGATTTGGTCCAGCGCTACAACGCCTATGTTTCGGTGCCGATCCAGCTGACGGCGGCGGGCATTTCCTCGGGCGAGGCGATCGCCGCGGTCGAGCGTCTGGCGGCCGAAACGCTGCCCGCGGGCATCGGCTTCGAATGGACCGAGCTCGCGCTGCAGGAGAAGCTGGTCGGCAACACGGCCGTCTACATCTTCGCGCTGGCGGTCGTGTTCGTGTTCCTGGCGCTCGCGGCGCAGTACGAAAGCTGGGGCCTGCCCTTGGCGATCGTGCTGATCGTGCCGATGAGCGTGCTCTCCGCCCTCGTCGGCGTGATGATCCGCGGGCTCGACAACAACATCCTGGTCCAGGTCGGCCTGATCGTGCTCGTCGGCCTCGCGGCCAAGAACGCGATTCTGATTGTCGAGTTCGCCCGCCAGCTCGAGCACGAGGGCAAGGACCAGGTCGCCGCCGTGGTCGAAGCCTGCCGGCTGCGCTTGCGCCCCATCCTGATGACCGCACTGGCGTTCATTCTGGGCGTCGTACCGCTGGTGATCGCGACGGGCCCGGGGGCGGAAATGCGCCAATCCCTGGGCACGGCCGTGTTCTCGGGCATGATCGGGGTGACGATTTTCGGCCTGTTCCTGACGCCGGTCTTCTACGTGGTGATGCGCGGGCTGTCCAAGCGCTTCCGCAAGGCGGCGCCGGCGCACGCCCCCACCCCGGCGGAGTGAGGCCTTCGCCCAGCTTGCGGCCTGCCTACGTATAAGGTTACGTTCGACCGTATTCCTTGCGGAGAGTCGGCGGACGGGCATGGCCAGCGAGTACCGTTTCGTGATGTTTTCCTGGCGCGACGTGCGCGAAGGGCTGGTCGTTTACGACCGCAAGCGCGGCGTGCCGACGCCGACCGTGCCGCCGTCGGAATTCGACGTCGATACCGACACGCTGCAAGTGACCTTGACCTTCGGCAAGGACGAGCGGCGCAAGCGCTTCGTCTACGACAAGGGTTCGGTCGTGGCGGCGATGATCATGCGCTGCAAGGACAAGGGCGTGCGCCTGCCGCTGAAGTCGCGCAAGGACATGCATCTGCTCGAAGGCCGCCTGGCGATGTCGATCCATATCGCCGGCCCCGCCGAGCCCGACATGCTGGCGTTCGAGATTCTCTCCCAGGTCGCGGCCTGAGGCCCGACGGGCATGGCAAAAGCACCCGCTCTGCCGCCCGGCATGGACGAGTACCGCCTGATCTTTTTCCGCGAAAGCGAGCTCGTGCGCGCGCTGGGCGCCTATCGCCGGGTGCGCAAGGATCCGCTGCCGCCCGGGCAGATCGCCAAGCTACAATGCGACGCCAAGACGCTGCGCGTGACCGTCGTGCTGCAGACGGACGACGGTGGGACCGTGCGCGCGAGCTTCGAAGCGCCCGAAGTCGCGGCCGCCTTGATCGTCCATTGCAAGGACGTGCGCATTCCGCTTTCGCGGACGGCGGAGAAGTCGCTGCGCATGATCGCCGGCCGGCCGGCCTTCATGATCAAGGAGCATGGCGGTTTTCCGGACGCCGACGATTCGGTCGAGTTCCGGCGCGCCGTGAAGTGATCCACGCTTTGAAGGCCTCGAAGGCGGGCTCGCCCGCGCGCCTTGCGCGATGGACCAGGAACCAGCCTTTGTGTTTGGGCGCGCGCAACGCGAAAGGCGCGGCCAAGCGCCCGGTCGCGAGATCGTCGTCGATATAGGGCGTCACCCCCATCGCGACGCCCACCCCGTCGGCCGCCGCCTGCAGCGCCTGACCGTAATACTCGAAGGTCGGCCCCGCAGCCGAGGGTGCTGGAATGCCCGCCGCTTCCGCCCACAAGCGCCAGTCGTCGGGCGAATGGGCGACGCGCAAGAGCGGCACGCGCGAAAGATCGGCGGGATCGCGCAGGCGCTTGGCGAAAGCCGGCGAGGCGACCGGCGACAGCTCGGCGGCGAAGAGCGGCACCGCGACCAGCCCCGGCCAATTGCCGTCGCCCAAGCGGATGCCGCAGGTCCAGTCGTCGGCGAAGGGGGCGGCGATCCCGCCCGCCGTCACGCGCACATCCACGCCCGGCACGGCCTTGCGCAAGCTCGACAGGCGCGGGATCAGCCAGCGCGACGCGAAAGTGGGGCCCGCACCGATGGTCAGGATCGGGTGGCGTGCGAGCGACGCGGCGCGGTCGGTGAGGTCGACCAGGCGATCGAAAATCTCGGTCAGCCCGTCGCGATAGGCGCCACCCGCCGTGGTGAGCACGAGCCGGTTGGGCCCACGCGCGAACAGCGCGAAGCCGATCCGCGCTTCGAGCAGCTTGACCATGCGGCTGACCGCCGCCGGCGCCACGCCGAGCTCGGCGGACGCCGCGGCGATCGACCGCCCGCGCGCCACGGCTTCGAAGGCGCGCAGGCCGTTGAGATAAGGCAGGCGGCGCATCCCGATCCTGACCCTCTAAAAATGCGATGCTCGGGAAAGGATAATGCGAATTGCCTGGCAGGCCAAGCGCGCGCATCGTCGGGATCGGGAGGAAAGCATGACTTCGCTCGGCCTGGTCGGGTTGTCGGCGCTGATTTTGGGAACCTCGTTCCTGTCGGGCATTTTCGGCATGGCGGGCGGGCTCATCCTGATGGGCGCGCTGCTCGCCTTCCTGCCCGTGCCGGCGGCGATGGCGCTGCACGGGGTCACGCAGACGGCGGCGAACGGATGGCGCGCCTTCTTGTGGCGGCGGCACATTCTTTGGCGGCCGACGGCGTTCTATTCCGCGGGCGGGTTCGCCGCGATCCTCGGCTGCCTGGCCGTGCAGTTCGTGCCGTCCCGGGCGGTCGTGTTGCTCGCCTTGGGGCTGTTGCCGCTGCTCTTCCGGCGAATCCCCGAACGCCTCCAGGGCGATCCGCGCAAGGGGCGGGACTCGTTCCTGTGCGGCGTGGTCTGCGTGGCGCTGATGTTGATCAGCGGCGCGCCCGGGCCGCTGCTCGACACGTTCCTGCAGCGCGGCGGGCTCGACCGCAAAGCGATCGTCGCGACCAAGGGCGTGTTCCAGGTCTTCGGCCACGCGGCCAAGGTCGTGTATTTCGGCGGGTTCTACGGCGCGACCGATCTCGACGACGCGCCGGTCTACGCGCTGGCGATCGCGGTGGCGATGGCGGGCACGACGCTCGGCGGCCTCGTGCTCGCGCGCATGACCGACACCGATTTCCGCCGCTGGACCGACCGGATCATCCTGAGCGTGTGCGCGTGGTACGTGGCGCACGGACTCTATCTGCTTTTCGGAGGTTGAAGATGTCCGATCCCGTCGAGCCTTTGATCGCCGACATGGTGGAATACCTGGCCGAGGCGCCGCGCAGCTACGCCGAGGCGCAAAGCGCCTGGCGTACCTCGT
>JAMNXK010000661.1 GCA_023653245.1 Tagaea sp. | reverse complement strand
GGGGCCTCGCGCGCCGCGATCTGGGGCTTCTACGCCGCCACGATCGCGATCTTGCTGGCGCTGGACATCGTCGCCGGGCTCGGGCGCGGATTCGAAATCGCGCTGACCCTCGCTGCCGCACAGCTTGCCTGGCAGGCGTGGAGCTGCCGCTTCGACGATCCCGCCGATTGCCTGGCCAAGTTCAAATCGAACCGCGTCTTCGGATGGATCGTCCTCGCCGGGCTCGTCGCCGCAGCCGCTTCGTGAGCGTCGCCCCCGCCGATTTCGTCCGCGCCAACACCGTTCTTGCCGCCCCGTCTCTGGTCCCCGAGTTGCGGCTCCATCTGGCGAGCGTGGCGACCGATCTGTGGGAAGCCACCGAGGCCGACCTCGAACGCACTGGCCTGCCGCGGCCCTATTGGGCTTTCGCCTGGCCCGGCGGCCAAGCGCTCGCGCGCCATTTGCTCGACCGGCCGGACACCGCGCGGGGCCTTCGCGTGCTCGACTTCGCCGCCGGCTGCGGCGTGGCGGCGCTGGCCGCCGTCAGAACCGGTGCCGCCGCCGTCGCCGCCAGCGAGATCGACGCCTTCGCTCGCGCCGCGATGGCGCTCAACGCCGCCGCCAACGGGCTGGCGCTCGACGTGCTCGACCGCGACATGCTGGCGGCCCCGGCGGAGGGCTGGGATCTGATCCTCGCGGGCGACGTGTTCTACGAAAAGCCGATGGCCGATCGGGTCTGGCCTTGGCTGAAAGAAGCCGCCGCACGCGGGATAGCGGTCCTGGTCGCCGATCCGGGTCGCGCCTATCTGCCCGATGCCGGGCTCGTCGAGATCGCGCGCTACGCGATCCCCACCACGCTCGATCTCGAGGACCGCATCGAGCGCGTCACGCGGGTACTGCGGGTGGCCGCCTAACCCTCCACGATCCGGAAGCGCATCAGCGCGTTGTCGATCGTCGCCATGGTGCGCGCCTGCCAGTCCTTTTTGGCGGCCTCGTAGCTGTCGTGAGGCCCGTGGCGCTCGACCGGTTTGCCCCGCGCCAAAGCCGTGAAGGTCGCATCGGCGTATTCGCAGCCCTCGACCCACCACGTCTTGGAATCGGGGGCGGCAGGCGCGTCGCTTGGGCCCTCGCCCACGACGACCTTGAAACGCGCCAGCGCGTTGTCGATCGTCGCCATGGTGCGGGCCTGCCAGACCGCGCGCGCCTCTTCGTAGCTGGCGAAGGGCCCGTGCCGCTCGCCTTTGCCCGGCGCCAGCCCCGCGAATGTCGCGTCGGAATGCTCGCCACCTTCGACCCAGAAACGCGTCGCCATGAATCCCTCCTTCGTGTGGGGACGATCTTGCCCGAGACGCGCGGGCGTTGCCAAAGCGCCACAGCGCCGCACCAAGAGTCGCGCGACGCACCCGCCATGGTGGCGCGCGGCGCGGCGTATCCCCATAGTCTGCGCCGTATCCATGACCGATCCGAGTCCGCCCCGCTCCGCCTCGCCCGAACTCTACGAACGCATCTACAAGATGTTCGTGGCGCCGGTCTCGGCGTTCGATTGCGGCGCCAAATGCGGCGTCCATAACGGCGGCGAGCCGATTTGCTGCTCGACCGGCGGGGCGATCCCGATCGTCGATCAGCACGAATGGAAGCTGCTGCAGTCGCGTACCGATCTTTGGCACCTTTTCACGCCGCCCGACAAGGCGACGGAGAAAGAACTCTCCGATCTGCACCACGATTGCGTGGCGATCGAGTGCAAAGGCTTCATGAGCTGCGAGCGCGACAACCGCTCGATGTCGTGCCGGACCTTCCCCTTCTTCCCCTATATCGACCGCGCGGGCGATTTCCTGGGCCTGTCGGTGTTCTGGACCTTCGAGGACCGGTGCTGGGTGCAATCCCAGCTGCAGATCGTCAATCTGCGTTTCGTGGACGAGTTCGTGGCCGCCTACGAAACCTTGTTCGAGGCCGATCGCGACGAATTCGCCGCCAATCGCGACCATTCGGCGAGCATGCGCCGGGTCTTCGCGCGCGCCGAAAGGCCGATTCCGCTGATCGGCCGCGACGGGCTGCTCTACAAGGTGATGCCGCGCACCCACGAAATCGTCCGCGCGCGCTTCGCCGAGTTCGGCCGCCAGGGCTATTACAAGAACGACCCGGCCGCGGCACCGGCGGCGAATTGGGCCGCCCTCGACCCCGCCTCGCTCGACGGGCTCGACGCGCCCGCCGCCGTCAAGGAAGCGGCCGACTAGGTTCGATAGTAGAACGTCCCCAGGATCACCCAGCGCGCCGCGCGCGGGGGACCCTCGAACGGCGTGGTGTAGTGCCAGAACGGCAGGCGATAGGCCGACACCAGGCCGGGACGCGCCACGTCCACCGCCGCCGATAGATGCCCGTCGCGCGCATAGACCAAAAGCTGGCGCGCGCGGCCTTTTCCCACGAAGCCGAGATGCAGATCGAAATACCCGCCCGCCGCGCGGCCGTCTTCGGGATGGTGATCGGTGTGCGGGCCCGAATAATCGCCCGGCGCGTAGCGCAAGGC
>JAMNXK010000660.1 GCA_023653245.1 Tagaea sp. | reverse complement strand
GCCCAACTACTACGGCCTCACCGAGGCCGCGTGGCGCCACTTCGCGCGCGGCTGGGGCGTGCCGTACGAGTATATGTTGGGCCGCTTCCGCTCCAAGGCGCTGATGGAATTGCCCGGCACGCCGCAATCGCGCTGGCACGATCTCGCGCTGGAGAACAAGGCCAACCTCCAAGGCCAGACCGAAAACATCAAGGCGATGGTGTTCTGGGGTCACGGCGCCAATACCCAGACCCGCGGGCCCGACGGCAAGAAGGCGATGGAGAAGGTCGATACGCTGGTCGTCATCGATCCGCATCCGATCCAGATCCCGGTCATGGCGGCCGGCCGCAAGGACGGCGTCTATCTGCTGCCGGCTTGCACCTCGCTGGAAATGAACGGCAGCCGCACGGCGTCGAACCGCTCGCTGCAATGGGGCTATCAGGTCGTCGAGCCGATCTTCGAATCGAAGAACGACTACGAGATCATGTACCTGCTGGCGCGCAAATTCGGCTTCGCCGCCGAGATGTTCAAGAACATCAAGGTCGAAGCGAACAAGCCGCTGGCCGAGGACATCTTGCGCGAGATCAACCGGACCTGCTTCACGGCCGGTTACTCGGGCCAGAGCCCCGAGCGCTTGAAGGCCCACATGGCCAACCAAGACGTCTTCGACCGCACCACGTTGCGCGCGGTGCGCGACGTGCCGGCCAAGGACGGCATGGCGGCGATCCCGAAGGACGAGTTCTACGGCCTGCCCTGGCCGTGCTGGGGCAAGCCCGAACACGGCCACACTGGCACGCACATCCTGTACGACATGTCCACGCCGGTGGCGAAGGGCGGCGGCTCGTTCCGCGCGCTGTTCGGCGCCGAGTTCCAAGGCGTGTCGCTGCTCGCCGACGGGCTTTACCCGGTGGGCGCCGAGATCAAGGACGGCCATCCGCACTTCACCTACGGGATGCTCAAGCGCCTGGGCTGGGACAAGGACCTGACCGAGGCCGAGCGCACCGAAATCGAGCAGATCGGCCAGATGGTGATGGGCGGCAACGCCGACAACGTCACTTGGAATTTCGACACCTCGGGCGGCATCATCCGCGTGGCGATCGCGCATGGCTGCAATCCGAAGGGCAACGGCCGCGCCCGCGCCCATGTGTGGAACTTCCCCGATCCGGTCCCCGTCCACCGCGAGGCGCTTTACTCGCCGGACCGGGAGATGGTGGCGAAGTATCCGACCTACACCGATCGCGTCCTTCACCGCGTGCCGACCTTCTTCAAGACGATCCAAGACAACGCGATCGCCAACAACGTCGACCGGCGCTTCCCGATCGTGCTGACCTCCGGCCGCTTGGTCGAGTACGAGGGCGGCGGCGACGAAACGCGCTCGAACAAGTGGCTCGCCGAACTCCAGCAAAGCATGTTCGTCGAGGTCAATCCGGCCGACGCGCGCCGGATCGGCGTGCGCAACAACGACGACGTCTGGGTCTTCGGGCCGGAGAACAACGCCAAGATCAAGGTCAAGGCGCTGGTCACCGAGCGCGTGGGCCGCGGCGTGGCTTGGATGCCGTTCCACTTCGCCGGCCACTGGATGGGCGAAGACGGACGCAAACACTACCCGGCGGGGACCGACCCCATCGTGCTGGGCGAAGCCGTCAATACCGTCACGACCTACGGCTACGACCCGGTCACGCAAATGCAGGAAACCAAGACGACCTTGTGCCGTATCGAGAAGGCCTAAGGGATAGGGAGCGGATCAAATGGCTCGTATGAAATTCCTTCTCGACGCCGAGCGCTGCATCGAATGCAACGCCTGCGTCACCGCGTGCAAAAACGAACACGAGGTTCCTTGGGGCATCAACCGCCGGCGCGTCGTCACGCTGAACGACGGCAAGCCGGGCGAACGGTCGATCTCCATGGCGTGCATGCACTGCTCGGACGCGCCGTGCATGGCCGTCTGCCCCGTGGATTGCTTCTACAAGACCGCCGAGGGCGTGGTCCTTCACTCGAAGGATCTGTGCATCGGCTGCGGTTATTGCTTCTACGCCTGCCCGTTCGGCGCGCCGCAATATCCGCAAGCCGGCAATTTCGGCAGCCGCGGCAAGATGGACAAGTGCACCTTCTGCGCCGGCGGTCCGGAACCTTCGACCACGCCGGCGTCGTTCGTGAAATACGGCCGCAACCGTCTGGCGGAGGGCAAATTGCCGCTCTGCGCCGAGATGTGCGCGACCAAGGCGCTGCTGGCCGGCGACGGCGACGTGATCGCGGGAATCTACCGCGAGCGCGTGGTCACGCGCGGCTACGGATCGGGCGCTTGGGGCTGGGCAACGGCCTACGGCGACGGCGCGCGCACTTAAGGGCGCCGGCGTTCACGGCCGGAATGGGATTGGGGTGGCGCCTCGCGAGGGGCGCCACCCTTGCCCTACCGGCGGCACGACTCGCGTTATCGAATAACAAGACCGGCACGCACAAGGAATTCCCGTCATGACGCAAGGCAACCGCACGATTCTCTGGCTTGTTTTCGGCCTGCTTTTGG
>JAMNXK010000659.1 GCA_023653245.1 Tagaea sp. | reverse complement strand
GCCAAGCGCCCGCAGCGCTATGCCGGCCGGCGGATCAAGGATCTGTGCCGCGAGATGCACGAATTCTACCGCGACGCGGGCACGGCGGCGTTGCAGCGCCAGCAATTCCGCCCCGAGCATCTGCCCGAGCCGGCGATGGCGCCGCACGAAGCGGTGCGCGAGCTGGTGCGCAACAACGTCGATTACCTGCCGATCGACGAGATCGACGGGCGCATCGCCACCACACTGATGCTGGTCTATCCGCCGGGCATCGCCACGGTCGTGCCGGGCGAAAGGCTGGGCGGACGGGCGGCGCCGATGCTGGAGTATTTCCGCGTGTTCGAGCGCGGGGCCAATCTGTTCCCCGGGCTCGACAACGAAATCCAAGGCATCTATCGCGAGCCCCAAGCCGACGGCTCGGTGCGCTTCTACGCCTACGTGGTCAAGGCGTAGGCGGCCGGCCGGGCGCGATCGCGCCGCGCGCCAGCACTTTGCCGGCGTTCCAAGCCTGGGCAAGGATTTCGCCCGCATCCCATCCCGATCGCGATGCGAGCACGCGCGCGAGCTTGGCCGCGCGCGCGGGCCCCAGCCGGTCCGCGATCGACGCCCACAGCGCGTCCGCGCCGTAGACGTCGCCGGGCGCGCGCGCCGCGATCGGCACGCAATCGCCGGGCGCGAAGCCGAGCTCGGCGCAAACGTGATCGACGGCGGCGCGGATGTTCTTGGCCTTGGGACGCGCGGCGTCGCGCAAATCGTAAGGCGGCGCCCATTCGAGCTTGGGCGAAAGCGCATCGATATGCGTGAGCGCCAGCACGAAAGGCGGGGCTTTGCGCGCCGGATCGGCGGCGAACGCCGCACGGATGTCGCGCAATGCTTCCATGTCGATGTTTCGCGCGGGCTGCGTGGCCGAGGCGACCCACACGACCAGATCCGCGCCGCGCGCTTCGTCGAGGGAAGGCGCCTTGCCGCCGGACAGGCCGGCCGCTTCGCGCAGCACGATCTCGGGCTTGCCGTCGCGCGCGATCGCGATCTCGCCGGGTTTCTGCGCCGACACGTCGATGCCGATCTCGCGATGGACTTGGCCGGCCAGCGCGTTGAACAGCGACGACTTGCCGGCGTTGATCTGGCCCATCAACGCGATCCGTACCGGCCCGACCTCGTCCAACGCCACGCGGTCGGTGCCGTCGGCGGCGGCGACTTCCTCGGCCGTGAGCCGGAGCCGCCCCGAATAGAGCTCGATCGCCGCCCGGCCGGTCTCGCGCAGCAGCAACGCCGTGAGGCTGGCGCGGATGCGCGCCGACAACACGCCGTAGCTGCCGCCCAGCAGATAGCGCCCGATCTCGCCCATCGCGCCCGACGCCGGGTCCTTGACCAGACGGAACAATCGCCACGCCCATTCGGCCTTCTCGAAGACCTGGCCGAGCGACGCGCCATGCGTCGCGATCTGCCGGTTGAGCCACAGCAAATGGCCGAATTTGAGCGCGCGCACGCCGGGCACGTTGGCCAGCGCGGCCGCGCGCGCGGTCTTGGCCGTGCGCTCGGCGAGCAGCAGCAGCTCGGGCAGCGTGACGTCGTAGACCGCTTCGGGCGAGTCCCCGTTGTAGTGGTGGGCGAGGTCCGTCACGAGCCGCTCGAGCGCGGCGCCGGCTTGCTTGGGCTCGGCGAAGTCGAAGGGCTCGGTCGCGCGCACTTTGGCTTCGACCAGGGCCCAGGCCGCGTCGTCGTTCGGCGTCCCCACCGGTGCCGCGACGGATCGCGGTTTGGACGCGCGCAAGATCGCGCGCCGCAAGCCGAACGCCGCGATCCCGAGCACCGCCGAGCCGAGCAACCACCACAAGGCCGCGCCGTGTTCCCACAGCCACAGCACGCCCAAGGGCAGCAGCACGAGCCACGGCAGAACCAGCAAGGCGACGAGGATCGTCTCGCGCCAGAACGCGCGCAGGAGGGTCATGCGGGCGGGCCCTCTCGGCGCTTGGCCAAGCCTTCCTTGAGGGCGGCGAGGATCGCGTCTTCGTCGATCGCTTCGCCGGCCTTGAGCATTTCCAGATAGCGGCACGCCGCACGGCCGATGCCGTAGGTCATCGAGAACGACGCCGTGGCGTTCAACGTGACGCCGATCGCCGTGCCGTAGACCGGCACGAACTTCGCCAGCTCCGCCGCGCCCATGCGCGCGCCCACGCCCGCGACCAGCGCGCCGCCCATGAGCTTGGAGAAGCGCAGATACTGCTCGGAGGTGAGCTCGACTTCGTACTTGGCCGCGAGTGCCCGCAGCATCAAGCCGATCGTCGTGAGCGTGCCGCCGATCCCGACCAGCGGCACCGGCACGCCGCCCGACACGCCGGCCGCCGCCGCGTAAGCCCAAACGAGATTGCCGGCTTGGCGGGCGATCGGGGCCAATCTTTCGACCTCGATATTCTTGAACGCGTCGATCCCGGTGGCGCCCAGCGCGTCGATCAGCGCGCCAAGCCCGAATTCGGGCGGCACATAGCCGTCTTCGGGCCGGGTGAAGTCCACGGGCACGAAT
>JAMNXK010000658.1 GCA_023653245.1 Tagaea sp. | reverse complement strand
GGCTGGTGATCGCGCTGTCGGTCGCATCGTGGAGCTTCGTGCAAGCGACGGGGTTCAATCTTCCGGCGGGCGAAGGGCGGGGCTGGGGCTTCAACCCGCTCGCTTGGCAGCTGATCTTCCTGGCGGGCTTCGCCTTCTCGCGCGGCTGGGTCGTGCCGCCCGGGCCGTCGCGCGTCTTGCTCGGCCTTTGCACCGCCTATCTGGTCTTCGGCTTCGTCGCCGAAGTGCCGTGGATTTGGTCGCTTCATTCGGACTTGGAGGCCCTGCACGATTGGGCCTACGCGAACGCGCACAAGCCCAATCTCGATCTGCGCCAATTCGCGCATTTCCTGGCGCTGGCCTATATCGCGCTCTGGGTCGTGCGCGACCGGCTGCATTTGCTCACGTCGGTTTGGGGCAAGCCCTTCGTGCGCCTGGGCCAGCAAGCGCTGCCGGTGTTCTTCGCGGGCATGGCGCTGTCGCATGTCGGCGGGATGACGCTCGCGGTCCGCGGCACGGCGATCGAAGTCCAGATTGTGGTTCACGTGCTGGGCGTCGCCGCGCTGTTCGCGGTCGCCGAGATCGCCCGTGCGGTCAAGAACGCGCCGTGGAAGTCCGGAGCCAAGCCGCCGGCGCCGGTCGCCAAATTCGACCCGGCGCCGGCGCCGCCGGCGCCCGTGCCGCCGATCAGCGTTCCCAGCGTCGCGCGATGAATTCGAGCGTGCGGGGGAGCGAGCGCTCCCACGTTCCCCATTCGTGATCGCCGGGCAAGGTTTCGAAGGCGACGTCGAAGTTCTTGGCCCGCAGTACGTCGAGCATCATGCGCGATTGATCGGTCAGGCCGAACCGATCTTGCGCCCCCGAAATCAGATGGATCGCGGGCTTGACCGGCCCCATCGGGAACGCGCCGGCGAGGGCGTAGGGGCTGTGCTTGAGGAAAGTCGCGCGCTGGAACGGCGCGCCGAACGCGCCCTCGAACACGCGGGCCACGCGCGCTTGCATGACCGCGTCGAGCGGCTTGTCCTCGTCGAGCGTCATCCAGAACGCGCCGGACATCGACGCGGCCGCCGCGAAGCGCTCGGGATAGGCGAGCGCGATGCCCACCGCGCCGAACCCGCCCATCGATTTGCCGGCCAGCGCGCGGCCGCCGCGCGCGGCGATCGCGCCGTGGCGCGCCTCGATCGCGGCGGGTAGATCGACAGCGATCGCCGCGGCCATGGCGCCCGCGTACCAGGAATTTCCGGAATCGGGCAGCACCAGCATGAAGGGCGGCACGCGGCCTTCGGCGATCAGGCGATCCGCCGTCTGGGCGACTTTGCCCATTTCCAGCCACTCGGCGGCGGTGCTGTTGCGCCCGTGCAGCAGATAGACCGTGGGCAAGGGCCCGCGCGCGCCGTCCGGGCGGTAAAGCGCATAGCCGAGATCGCGGCCGAGCGCGGCACTCGGCGCCTGGAGGTCGCGCACGATTTCGCCCGCATGCGCAAGGCCCGGCGCCAAGAGTCCCAAAGCGAAAGCGAGAAGCCGCACACGATTCATCGCGGCATTCTATTCGCAAGGCGCGGCGCCCGCTACACTCGTGCCGCGAACCGGAAGGACCGAAGGATGCATTTGCCCTCGCATGGCCGCTACGACTACTCGCCCATCGCGGGCCGCCCGCCCTACGACTGGCCCAACGGCACGCGGCTGGCGGTCTATCTCGGGCTCAATCTCGAGCATTTCGCCTTCGGCGAAGGACTGGGCGCGGAACTCGCCCCCGGCGGCCCGCAGCCCGACGTGCTGAACTACGCGTGGCGCGATTGGGGCAATCGCGTGGGCGCGTGGCGCATGCTCGAATTGTTCGAGGAGCTGTCGCTCCCGGCTTCGGTGTTGATCAACACGGCGATGTACGACTACGCGCCCGAGCTGCTCGCCGCCTTCCGCAAGCGCGGCGACGAATTCGTCGGCCACGGGCGCACCAACGCCGAGCGCCAAGGCACGCTGCCCGAGGCGCAGGAAGCCGCGTTGATCGCCGACGCGACGCGGATCATGCGCGACGCGGAAGGCCGCGCGCCGCAAGGCTGGCTCGGGCCCTGGATCAGCCAAAGCAAGGCGACGCCCGATCTGCTGCACGAGGCCGGGTATTCCTATCTGCTCGATTGGTGCATGGACGATCAGCCGATCTGGTTCCGCACGCGCAAAGGCCGGATCCTGGCGGTACCTTATCCGCAGGAGCTCAACGACATTCCGATGATCGTCGGACGCAAGATCGGTGGCGACGCTTTCGCCGACATGATCGTCGATGCGTTCGACGAGATGCGCCGCCAGGCCAAAGACCAGCCTTTGGTCATGGGCGTGGCGCTGCACGCCTATCTCGTGGGCCAGCCGCACCGGCTCAAGCATCTGCGCCGCGCGCTCGCGCATATCCGCGCGGCATGGCCCGATATCTGGTTCACGACGTCGGGCCGTATCGCCGCGCACGCGGCCAACTTGCCACCAGGCACGGTTCCGGGCGGATAAGCGGCGCGCGATTGGGCAGCCGCCTATTGCGAT
>JAMNXK010000657.1 GCA_023653245.1 Tagaea sp. | reverse complement strand
GTCGTTGAGCCCCTCGGGCACGGGGAAGTTCCGCGCGATCCCGCCGGCGGTGTCGTGCGCCGCACCGGTATTGGGCCAGCGCCCGGCTTCGTGGATCGAGTAGAGGCGCACGCGCGTTTCGCCCGCGAGTGCAGCCTCGACGCCGTCGCAATGATGCGCGTCGAGATCGACATAGGCGACGCGCGTCAGGCCCCGGTCGAGCAGGCGCATGATCGCCAGCACCGGATCGTTGAGATAGCAAAAGCCCGAAGCCTGGTCTTTGCGCCCATGATGCGTGCCGCCGGCCGGGGAATAGATCCGCCGATGCGTTCCGGCCGCCAGGCGATCGGCGGCGGCGAGCGAAGCCCCGCACGCCGTGGCGGGGCGGCGGAAAATCTCGCCGAAAACGGGATTGCCGCCGCGCCCGAGATTGTGCCGGCGCGAGGTTTCCTCGTCGACGCTTTGGGCGGCCTCGGCGGCGATCACCGCGTCGACGTAAGCCGGATCGTGGAAACGGATCAGCTCGTCGCGCGTGGCGATCGGGCTGTCAAGATAGCGCGCCGCCGGCAGCCAGCCCAACACGCGGCACAGATCGATGCAGGTCGATACGCGCGGGATCGCCAGCGGATGGTTCGAGCCGTACCGCGAGCGCCGGTAGATTTCCGAGCCGATGAACAAGGCCATGACGAGGGAGACTGGTTCGCCGCGCGCCGCGCGTCAACCGGGCCGGCGGCCGGCACCTCGCGGCGCGAGGGGGGGGCTACGGCTCGATCAATGAAATGCCCAGCACGCCCGCCAGAACGAGTATGGCGAAGATGGCACCCATGTTGCCGGCGATCCGCAGCGGATGGCCGGGTCTGTCGGCGTGCAGCCCGAAAGGATGCAGCACGCGCCCGGCGACAAGCAGGATCCCCGCCGCGTGAAGCGCGATCGCCGGGCCCTGTTGCAACTCCGCCAATGCGAGCAGAATCAGCACCATCGGCGTCCACTCGACGAAGTTTCCGTGCCGGCGGATGCGTTCGTGCAATTCGACGTCGCCGCCGTCGCCGATCGACCGGCTCAGCGCCGCTCGGCGCCGCGCGACGTTCACGAACAGCGCCAGAAGGATAAGGGACAACAGCAGAGCGTAGAAAGTGGTGATCGCAAGCGTGGTCATCGCGTGTCCTTTTCATGTGTGTGGGGCGCCGCCGTCAGTTTGCGCAAGGCGACGACGATCTGTTCGCGGATGCGCGCGGCCAGCGCGAGATCCGGCACCGCGCGCATCAAGCCAAGTCCGCCGACGAGCATGGCGAGGGCCGCCCAAGCCAAGTCGCCATCCTCCGCCGACAAGCCGGGCGCGCGCGCCAAGGCGCGCACCGTGGCTTCCGCGCCTTCCTGGAACGCCGCGCGGATCGTTTCGTCTTGGCGCGGCGTCTGGCTCATCAACGCGGCCGCCGGGCAGCCGCCGGCGAGATCGGCCACGCGGCCTTCGGCAAGATAGCCCTTGGCGACGACGCCGGCGTCGCCGGTGTCCCGCGCCTTCTCCGCCAAGAACGCGAAGTTCTTGGGGCTGCGCACGAACGCCGCTTGCGTCGCCGCGGCGAGCAACGCGGTCTTGTCGGGGAAATGCGCGTAAAAGCCGCCATGCGTAAGGCCGGCCGCCTGCATCACGGCGCCGATCGTCGCCGCGTCGTAACCGCGATCGCGCATCAAACGCGATGCCGCGTCGACGATTTCCTCGCGCGTGCGTTCGCGATGGCCTTCCTTGTAACGCGTCACGACAGCCTCCTTGCCGACCTCTCAGGCACATAATATGATGATCATCATATAAACACAAGGCCCGTGTCGCAGGAGAATCGACCCCATGTCCTCGGAAACCATCGTCGCTCTCGTCGTCGCCGCCATCGATTGGATGATCCCCGTCACGTTCGCTTCTCTTTGGTGGCTTCTGGTCCGCGCGCGTCTGGACGGCCCTTCGCCCACGGCGATCGCCGTCCCGCTCGCGATCGCGCTCGGCTGGGGAATGCTATGGGCCTTCGTGCCGGAGCTTTCGGCGCGCCGTTTGAATCCGCCCCCGGCCGGCCAAGCCGCCGTCATCTTGACCGTGTTGTTCGGGTCGATCGCATTGCTCGCGCTGCCAAGCGTCCGCCGGTATTTCCGGACGGCCCGTTTGGAGCTTCTGGTGGCGATCGGCCCTTGGCGCATCGTCTATGGCGGCGCGCTGCTGTCGATCGGCACGCAGGGCGGCCTGCCGGCCGGTTTCTTCTGGTCGGTCGCGCTGGGCGACATCGCGGTGGGAATTTGGGCGATCGTCATTCTCGCGCGCGGCCCGGTTTCGACGCGGCATCTCGCGGTCTGGAACGTGGCCGGCATGATCGATCTTGCCCATGCGCTGGCCCTGGGTGCGGTCCATCTGCGGCCGTTTTTCTTGGCGAACGCGGACGTTCCGCCGCTGAATCTACTCCCCCTGGCCGGCGTGCCGGTGTTCTTGGCCGTGCATGTCATGACGCTGTGGGGCTTGTGGGCGCGGCGGGCGCGATAGCGCCACGCGCG
>JAMNXK010000062.1 GCA_023653245.1 Tagaea sp. | reverse complement strand
TTCTGGCGATCGGCGCCCGAAACGGTCAGCGCCACGTTCTTCTCGCCCACCTTGATCGCGATCCCTTCGGGGATCGGGAAGACGACTTCGTGGCTGTAGCCGATCTTGAGCACCAGGTTCTTGCCCTGGACGTCGGCGCGGAAACCGACGCCGTTGATCTCCAGATCGCGGCTGAACGGCGTTTGCGCGCCCTTCACCATGTTGGCCACCAGCGCTCGCGAAGTTCCCCACGCGGAGCGGGCGAGCTTGGATTGGCTGCGCGGCAGGAACACGACCTTGCCGCCTTCCACCTTGGCCGCGACTTCGCGATGCAAGGTGAGCGACTGGCGCCCCGACTTGCCCGCGACGACGACATCCTGGCCTTTGACTTCGACGGTCACGCCCTGCGGGACGGCGACCGGCGCCTTGCCGATACGCGACATGTGCTTCGCCTCCCGATCAGAACACGGTGCAGAGGACTTCGCCGCCCACGTTCTGGGCGCGGGCCTCGCCATCCGACATCACGCCGCGCGGCGTGGACAGGATGGAGATGCCGAGCCCGCCGTAGAATTTCGGCAGGTCCTTGATCTTCGCGTAGACGCGACGGCCGGGTTTGGAGACGCGGGCGATCTCCTTGATCACCGGCTCGCCTTCCGCGTATTTCAGCTCGACCGAGAAATGCGGCACCGCCGCCTTCCGGTCCACCGAGGCGTAGCCGCGGATGTAGCCTTCGCGCGCCAGCACGTCCAGAACGCTACGGCGCAGCTTGGACGCCGGAACGTCCACCGCCGCGATGCGTTGCGTCTGCGCGTTGCGGATGCGCGAAAGCATGTCGCCCAAGGGGTCGCTCATCGCCATGTCCGTTATCCTCTTCCTTTACCAGCTCGACTTGACCATGCCGGGGATCTGGCCGACCGAGGCCAGCTCGCGCAACTTGATGCGGCAGAGCTTGAATTTGCGGTAGTTGCCGCGCGCGCGGCCGGTGAGTTCGCAGCGCAAGCGCACGCGGTTGGGCGACGAGTTGCGCGGCAATTGGGCGAGCTTCAGGCGCGCCTCGAAGCGCTCCTCGGGCGACAGCGAATCGTCGATCGCCGCCGCCTTCAGGCGCGCGCGCTTGCCGGCGAACTGCTTCGCCAGGCGCTCGCGGCGCTTGTTCTTCTCGACCGAGCTTTTCTTGGCCATTTCCGGATCCTCGAAGCGGTCAGTTGTAGAACGGCATGTTGAAGCCCTTCAGAAGCGCCTTGGCTTCCTCGTTGGACTTCGCCGTGGTCACGATGATGATGTCCATGCCCCGGATCGCGTCGATGCGATCGTAGTTGATCTCCGGGAACACGATCTGCTCCTTGATGCCGAGCGAGTAGTTGCCGCGGCCGTCGAAGGACTTGCCCGACAGCCCGCGGAAGTCGCGCACGCGCGGCAGCGCGATGTTCACCAGGCGGTCGAGGAATTCGTACATGCGCGCGCCGCGCAAGGTGACCTTGGCGCCGATCGGCAGGCCGCGGCGCAGCTTGAAATTCGCGATCGCCTTGCGCGCGCGGATGACCGAGGGCTTCTGGCCCGTGATGGCCGAAATCTCGGCGACCGCGGCTTCGAGCTTCTTGGCGTCGTGCGCGGCCTCGCCCACGCCCATGTTGACCACGATCTTTTCCAGACGCGGCACCTGCATGACGCTCTTGTACCCGAACTCCTTCATGAGCGCGGGACGGACGGCGGCGGTATAGCTTTCGTGGAGACGGGCGGGCATGATTCTCACCGATCGATCGTTTCGCCGGACCGGCGCGCGAAGCGGAGCTTGCGGCCGTCGACGGTCTTGTAGCCGACCTTGGTCGGCTTGCGGTCCTTGGGGTCGAGCAGCGCGACGTTCGAGACGTGGATCGGGGCTTCCTTCTCCACGATCCCGCCCTGGCGGCCTTGCGCGGGCTTGGTATGGCGCTTGACCATATTCACGCCCTGCACGAGCACCGTCATGTCGTCCGGGAAGACCTTGACGATCTTGCCCGACTTGCCCTTGTCGCGGCCGGTCAGGACAGCGACTTCGTCGTCCTTACGGACCTTCATCACAGCACCTCCGGCGCGAGCGAGATGATCTTCATGTAGCCCTTGCCGCGCAGCTCGCGCGTGACGGGCCCGAAGATGCGCGTCCCGATCGGCTCGCCTTCCTTGTTGATCAGCACGGCGGCGTTGCGGTCGAAGCGCACCGAAGAGCCGTCCGCGCGGCGGATTTCCTTCGAGGTGCGCACGATCACGGCCTTGTGCACGTCGCCCTTCTTCACGCGGCCCTTGGGAATCGCTTCCTTGACCGACACGACGATGATGTCGCCGATCGTGGCCGTCTTGCGCATGGAGCCGCCGAGCACCTTGATGCACTGGACGCGACGCGCGCCCGAGTTGTCGGCGACTTCCAAGTTGGTTCGCATCTGGATCATGGTACGTGTCCCCTTGCGAGCCTCAGGCCGTGGCGTCGTCGCCCAGGACTTCCCAGCGCTTGCGCTTGGAAATCGGGCGGCATTCGCGGATACGGACCTTCTCGCCTTCCTTGATGCGGTTGGTCTCGTCGTGCGCCAGGTACTTCTTGGACTGCACGATGAACTTCTTGTAGATCGGGTGCATGACGCGGCGTTCGACCTTGACCGTGACGGTCTTGTCCATCGCGTCGGACGTGCAGATCCCGTTCAGAATGCGGCGGGGCATGGATTCCTTTTCCCTCTCAGGCCTTGGCGCCGGCGGACTTGGCCGCGGCGCGGACGCGTTCGGCGAGCAGCGTCTCGATGCGCGCGATGTCGCGGCGCACGATGCGCACGCGCGCGACGTTCTCGAGCTGGCCGGAAGCCTTCTGGAAACGCAGGTTGAACTGTTCCTTGCGCAGATCGCCGAGCTGATCCTTCAGCTGGTCCACGGTCTTGGCGCGCAAATCGGCGGGCTTGGTCATCTTGTCAGCCTTCCTCGCCCAGACGCGTCACCATGCGCGTCTTGATGGGGAGCTTGGCGGCGGCCAGCTCGAACGCCTCGGTCGCGATCGTCTTCGGCACGCCGTCGATTTCGAACAGGATGCGGCCCGGATTGACGCGCACCACCCAGAATTCGGGCGTACCCTTGCCCGAACCCATGCGGACTTCCGCCGGCTTCTGCGACACGGGCACGTCCGGGAACACGCGGATCCACACGCGGCCCGCGCGCTTCAAATGGCGGGTGATCGTGCGGCGCGCGGCTTCGATCTGGCGCGCGGTGACGCGCTCGGGCTCCAGAGCCTTCAGGCCATATGCGCCGAAGTTCAGCGTGAAGCCGCCCTTGGCGTTGCCGTGGATCCGGCCCTTGTGCGCCTTGCGGTATTTGGTGCGCTTCGGGGAAAGCATGGTGATTCGTTCCTATCTTGCCGTCAGCGCGCGGGCTGCTGTTCCATGGCGCGCTTGTCCTGCGCCATGGGATCGTGGGCGAGGATTTCGCCTTTGAACACCCACACCTTCACGCCGCACGTGCCGTAGGTCGTCTTGGCCGTCGCGGTGCCGAAATCGATTTCGGCGCGCAGCGTGTGCAGCGGCACGCGGCCTTCGCGATACCATTCGATGCGCGCGATCTCGGCGCCGCCCAGGCGGCCCGAGCAGTTGATCCGGATGCCCAGCGCGCCCAGACGCATCGCCGATTGCACGGCGCGCTTCATGGCGCGGCGGAACGCCACGCGGCGCTCGAGCTGCTGGGCGATGTTCTCGGCGATCAGGCGCGCGTCGATCTCGGGCTTGCGGATTTCGACGATGTTGAGGCTGACTTCCGCCTTGGTGAGCTTGGCGACTTCCGAGCGCAGCTTCTCGATGTCCGCGCCCTTCTTGCCGATGACCACGCCGGGCCGGGCGGTGTGCAGCGTGATGCGCGCCTTCTTGGCCGGGCGTTCGATCACGACGCGGCTGACGCCGGCTTGCTGGAGCTTGTCCTGCAGCCAGGCGCGCAGCGCCAGATCCTCGTGCAGCAAACGCGCGTAGGCGTTGCCCGCAAACCAGCGCGAGTCCCAGGTGCGGTTGATGCCGACGCGCAAGCCGATCGGATTGATTTTCTGACCCATCGATATCTCCTCAGGCGGCCTTGGCGGCGGGCTTGTCGGCCTTGGCTTTGGCCTCGGCCGCGCGCTCGCGCACGACGACCGTCAGATGGCTGAACGGCTTGATCACCGACGCCGAGCGGCCGCGGCCGCGGGCGTGGAAGCGGCGCATCTGGATCGATTTGCCCACATGCGCCTCGGCGACGACCAGCCGGTCGACGTCGAGCTGATGGTTGTTCTCGGCGTTGGCGATCGCGGCCTGGAGAACCTTCTTCACCGTGCCGGCGATGCGCCGCTTGGAGAAGGTGAGCTCGGCCAACGCGGTCTGCGCGGGCTTGCCGCGGATCAGCTCGGCGACGACGTTCAGCTTGCGCGGGGAGATGCGAAGCGTGCGCAGGATCGCGCGGGCTTCGGTCTCCTTCAGCGAGCGGGGACGGGCGGGTTTGGACATGACTACTTCCTCTCCGCCGACTTGTCGCCGCCGCCACCCGTGGCCGTGTGGCCATGGAAGGTGCGCGTCGGCGAAAACTCGCCGAATTTGTGGCCGACCATGTTCTCGGTGACCATCACGGGCAGGAATTTGTGCCCGTTATAGACGCCGAAGGTCAGGCCCACGAATTGCGGGATGATCGTGGAGCGGCGCGACCAGATCTTGATGATCTCGTTGCGGCCGGAAGCGCGGGACTTTTCCGCCTTCTTCAAGAGGTATCCGTCGACGAACGGACCCTTCCAAACGGAGCGCGACAAGGGGGCTCTCCTTACTTCGCGTTGCGGCGGCGGACGATCAAGCGGTCCGTCGCCTTGTTGTGGCGGGTCTTGTAACCCTTGGTCGGCTGGCCCCACGGGGTCACCGGATGGCGTCCGCCCTTGGTGCGGCCTTCGCCGCCGCCATGGGGGTGATCGATCGGGTTCATGGCGGTGCCGCGCACGGTCGGGCGCACGCCCATCCAGCGCTTGCGGCCGGCCTTGCCGATCTTGACGTTCTGCTGGTCGGGGTTCGACA
Organism: Tagaea sp.; assembly: GCA_023653245.1. The sequence continues at coordinate 3,471 of JAMNXK010000062.1, read as the reverse complement.
CCGCGCCGATCGAGGCCCAGCACTCGGACGAGACCTTGCGCAGCTCGCCCGAGGACAGGCGCAGAATGGCGTAGCCTTGGTCCTTGCCGACCAGCTGCACGTAGGTGCCGGCCGAGCGCGCGAGCTGGCCGCCGCGGCCGAGCTTGAGCTCGACGTTGTGCACGACCGAACCAACGGGAATGTTGGCCAAGGGCAGCGCGTTGCCCGGCTTGATGTCGGCCTTGACGCTGGCGACGATCTTGTCGCCCGGCGCCAGGCGCTGCGGCGCCAGGATGTAGGCGAACTCGCCGTCCGAATACTTCACCAGCGCGATATAGGCGGTGCGGTTCGGATCGTATTCGATGCGCTGGACCGTCGCCTCGACGTCGCGCTTCAGGCGCTTGAAGTCGACCACGCGGTACTGCACGCGCGCGCCGCCGCCGTGATGGCGGGTGGTGATGCGCCCGAGATTGTTGCGCCCGCCGGTCTTGTTGCCGCCGGTGACCAGCGCCTTGTGCGGGCCGCCCTTCCACAGATCGGACCGGTCGACCAGGACGACCTGGCGCAGACCCGGCGTGATGGGCTTGAAGGTTTTGAGGGCCATTGTTCTGCCTTCCCCGTCAGATCGCTTGCGTGACGTCGATCGACTGGCCTTCGGCGAGCGTGATGATCGCCTTCTTCCAGTCCGAGCGCAGCGCCGCGCGGCCGCGGAAATTCTTGGTCTTGCCCTTCATGACGGACGTGTTCACGGCCTTGACCTTGACCGAGAACAGGCCTTCGATGGCCGCCTTGATCAAGTGCTTGTCCGCATCCAGACGCACCTTGAAGGTCACTTGATTGTGCTCCGAGCCGCGCGTCGCCTTTTCGGTGATCACGGGCGAGAGGATCACGCCGTAGAGCGTGTCCTTCGGAAACTTGCCGGGCTTGGCGTGTCTGTTCACTTGAGGCGCTCCTGCAAGGCGGCGACGGCGTCGCGCGTGAGCACGAGCGTGTCGCGGCGGAGGATGTCGTAGACGTTCGCACCCTGGACCGGCAGCACGTCGATATGCGGGATGTTGCGCGCGGCCTTGGCGAAGTTCGCGTCGAGCGTGGCGCCGTCGACGAACAAAGCGGCCGAGATGCCCATCTTGGCGAACTTGGCCGACAGGTCCTGGGTCTTGGCGGCGGGCAGCTTGGCTTGATCGAGGACGATCAGCTTGCCTTCCTTGGCCTTGGTCGAAAGCGCGTTCTTGAGCGCCAGCTTGCGCACCTTCTTGGGCAGATCGTGCGCGTGGCTGCGCGGCGTCGGCCCGAAGATCACCGCGCCGTGGCGCCATTGCGGCGAGCGCGACGAGCCCTGGCGCGCGCGCCCCGAGCCCTTCTGCGCCCACGGCTTCTTGCCGCCGCCGGAGACTTCGCCGATTTCCTTGGTGTCGTGGGTGCCCGTACGGCGCTTGGCGAGCTGATAGCGCACCATGCGCGCCAGGATGTCCTGGCGGGGTTCCAGACCGAACACGTCGTCGGCGAGATCGATTTCCCCCGCCGAGCTGTTGTCGAGATTCTTGACCGCGATCTTCATGGTTCGGATTCCTAACCTCAGGCCGCGGACTTGCGCAGGCCGGCGGGCGACGGCGCTTCCTTGGGCAGCTTGCGCTTGACCGCGTCGGTCACCAGCACCCAATGCCCGGCTTGGCCCGGCACCGCACCCTTGACCAGCAGCAGACCCTTGTCGTTGTCGGTGGCGACGACCTTGAGGCTCTGCACCGTCGCGCGGTCCGTGCCCATATGGCCGGCCATTTTCTTGCCCTTGAACGTGCGGCCCGGATCCTGGCGGTGGCCGGTCGACCCGTGCGAACGATGGCTGATCGACACGCCGTGCGAGGCTTCGAGGCCGCGGAAGTTCCAGCGCTTCATGACGCCCTGGAAGCCCTTGCCGGTCGCGTAACCGGCCACGTCGACGAACTGGCCCACGACGAAATGGTCGGCGGCGATTTCCGCACCCACCTCGAGCAGCTTGTCGGCCGCGACGCGGAATTCGGCGAGCTTGTGCTTGGGCTCGACCTTCGCCTTGGCGAAGTGCCCGCGCATCGGCTTGCCGACGTTCTTGACCTTGGCCTTGCCGGCACCGAGCTGGACGGCGGTGTAGCCGTCCTTCTCCTGGGTGCGCACCGCGACGACCTGAAGGGCGTCGAGTTGCAGCACGGTCACCGGAACGTGGCTGCCGTCTTCGGCGAAGATGCGGGTCATGCCGACCTTCTTCGCGATAATGCCCGTACGCATGGTCATGTTCTCCCTCGCGTCCGGCTCAGAGCTTGATCTCGACGTCCACGCCCGCGGCGAGGTCGAGCTTCATCAGCGCGTCGACCGTCTGCGGGGTGGGGTCCACGATGTCGAGCAGGCGCCGATGCGTCCGGATCTCGAACTGCTCGCGGCTTTCCTTGTCGATATGCGGGCTGCGGTTGACCGTGAAGCGCTCGATGCGCGTCGGCAGCGGAATCGGCCCGCGAATCTGCGCGCCCGTGCGCTTGGCCGTGTTGACGATCTCGCCCGTCGATTGATCGAGGACGCGATGGTCGAAGGCCTTGAGCCGGATGCGGATGCTTTGACTGACCATTTGTTTTCCTGCTCTGGCGCCGAGGTCGGGGATCGAAATCCCCGCCTTTCGGGCCGGAATGTTCCTTCGCTACTCGATGATCTTGGCGACGACGCCGGCACCGACGGTGCGCCCGCCTTCGCGGATGGCGAAGCGCAAGCCCTCGTCCATCGCGATGGGCGCGATCAGGTGCACTTCCATGGCGATATTGTCGCCGGGCATCACCATCTCCGTGCCTTCCGGCAGATGCACCATCCCCGTCACGTCGGTCGTGCGGAAATAGAACTGCGGCCGGTAATTCGTGAAGAACGGCGTGTGACGGCCGCCTTCTTCCTTCGTCAGGATGTACGCCTCGGCCTTGAACTTCGTGTGCGGCGTGATCGAGCCGGGGGCCGCCAGAACCTGGCCGCGCTCCACTTCCTCGCGCTTCGTGCCGCGCAACAGCGCGCCGATATTGTCGCCCGCCTCGCCGCTGTCCAGCAGCTTGCGGAACATCTCCACACCCGTGACGATCGTCTTGACCGTCGCCTTCAGGCCCACGATCTCCACTTCGTCGTTCACCTTCACGATCCCGCGCTCCACGCGGCCCGTCACCACCGTCCCGCGGCCCGAGATCGTGAACACGTCTTCGATCGGCATCAGGAACGGCTTGTCCTTCGGACGCGTCGGCTGCGGAATGAACGAATCCACGTGCTTCATCAGCTCCAGGATCGCTTCCTTGCCCAGCTTCGGATCGCGGTTCTCCAGCGCGCACAGCGCCGAACCCTTCACGATCGGAATCGTGTCGCCGGGGAAATCGTACTTCGACAGCAGCTCGCGGACTTCCAGCTCCACCAGATCCAGCAATTCCGGATCCTCGACCATGTCCACCTTGTTCATGAACACGACCAGTGCCGGAACGCCCACCTGGCGCGCCAGCA
>JAMNXK010000061.1 GCA_023653245.1 Tagaea sp. | reverse complement strand
TTGCCGCCATAGGTCGAGCCATGCGTGCCCGCGACCATGCCCACCGCGGCCTTCGCCGTGGCCAGGCACGCGCCGACCGGAAAGCCGTTGCCGAGCGCCTTGGCGACCGACATCACGTCGGGCGTCACGCCGGCCCATTCATGGGCGAAAAGCTTGCCCGTGCGGCCCATGCCGGTCTGGATTTCGTCGAAGAACAGCAGCAGCCCGTGCTTGTCGCAAAGCTCGCGCAAGCCCTTCAAACACTGCGGCGGCACGGCGCGCACGCCGCCTTCGCCTTGCACCGGCTCGACCAGGATGCCGGCCGTCTCGGGGCCGATCGCCTTTTCGAGGGCGTCGTGGTCGCCGAACGGCACTTGGTCGAAGCCATCGACCGGCGGGCCGAAGCCTTCGAGATATTTCTTCTGTCCGCCGGCGGCGAGCGTGGCCAAGGTGCGGCCGTGGAACGCGCCTTCGAACGTGACGATGCGATAGCGCTCGGGATGGCCGTGATGCGCATGGAACTTGCGCACGACCTTGATGCCGCACTCGTTGGCTTCGGCGCCCGAATTGCCGAAGAACACCGTGTCGGCGAAGGTCGCGGCGACCAGGCGCTCGGCGAGCTTCTGCTGCTGGGCGATCGGGAAGATGTTCGAGGTGTGCCAGACCTTGCCCATCTGCGCGGTCACCTCGTGGACGAGGTGCGGATGGGCGTGGCCCAGCCCCGTGACCGCGATCCCGCAGGCGAAATCGAGATAGCGTCGCCCGTCGGTGCCCCACAGATACGGGCCTTCGCCGCGCTCGAAACCCACTTCGGCGCGCGCATAGGTCGGCATCACGGCGGGGAAAGCGGTCGACACGATTTGCACCCTCCTCGAAAACGAACAACGGCGCCTCACGTGGCGCCGGAAACGACCAGTATCCAGGGGGGGACGGAGCTTGTCAAATCCTGCGCCAGGCGCATGGCTGGAATCATTCTTTTGCAACAATGATTTAACCGGAACGCGGTCTACAGATACCGCCCTTTTGCGTCCACCACCTGAATCCCCACCAGCAGATGGGTCAAGCGGCCGGCCTGGCCCACCGGCAGAATCGCCCGCCACCACGACACGTGAATCTCGCGCTCGCTATAGAGGTTGGGCTCGTGAAAGCCGAAGACCGGCGCCCGCCTGTCGGCGGCGGCGCGATAGCCCGCTTCCCAAGTTCGCGCGATCGGATCGGCGATCTCGGACAGCCTGAGGCCGTTGTATTCGCGCTGGAGCAGATCCGCGATGATCGTGCCGAACACGGCGAAGCGGAAATCGCCGTCCAGGATCTCGACCAGATGCAGGCGCCCCAGCCACGGTTTGACGTCGTCCACGGCGAATTCGGCTCGGGCCGGGAACGCCCGCGCGCCGCGCTTGGCGTTCCACATCGCATGGAGATCGCGCAACGTCTCGGGCAGCTCGGCGAGCTCGGCGTCGCGCATTACGCCCGCAGCTTGTAGCCGCGCGCGAACATGCCCCAACACAACAGCCCGAGCGCCAGATTGGTCGCGAGCATCACCGCGGCGCCCAAAACGAGATTCGTGTCGGCATAGCCGATGAAGCCGTAGCGGAATCCGTCGATCATATAGAAGAACGGGTTGAGCTGGGCGGCCAAGCGCCACGTCTCGGGCAGGCGGTCGATCGTGTAGAACGTGCCCGACAGGAAGGCCAACGGCGTCACCACGAAATTGGTGACCGCGGCGATGTGGTCGAATTTCTCCGACCAGATCCCGCCGGCGACGCCCAACAGCGACAGCAGCGTCGACGCCATCAGGCCGTGGAAGACGATCCAGCCGAGCGACGTCACGTGCAAGGTCACGAAGGGAACGAGGCAGATCGCCACGACCGCGCCCACGACCAGCCCGCGCACGATTCCGCCCGCCGCGAAGCCGATCACCAATTCCAGCGGGGAAAGAGGGGGCATCAGAGAGTCGACGATGTTCCCCTGCACTTTGGCGATGACCAGCGACGACGAGGTGTTGGCGAAGGCGTTCTGCGCCATCGCCATCACGATCAAACCCGGCGCGAGGAACTCGACGAACGGCACGCCGCCTTTTTCCTGCACGGCCGCTCCCAGCGCGAGCGCGAACACCGCCAAGAACAGCAGCGTGGTCACCACCGGCGCCCAGATCGTCTGGGTATGGACCTTGAGGAAACGGCGGATCTCCCGCCAGGCGAGGGTCTTGAGACCCAGCCAGTTGACGGTGCCGTAGCTGCGCGGCGCGGGCGGAACGGGAATCATGTCGGTCATCGGGGCCGCGACCATATTCCCTTCGGGCTTCCGCGCCAACCGCTTCCGTGGCAAGCAAGGCGCCGTGCGCAAGCCGCCCAAACCGCCCACGCCCGAGCGCCTGGAGAAAGCCGCGCTCGCCTATCTCGAACGCTACGCGGCGAGCCGCGAGGGCGTGCGCAAGGTCCTGATGCGCCGCGTGGAGCGCGCGGCACGCGCCGGCATCGCGGATCGCGAGGACGCGGCGGCGAACGTCGAGGCCGTGCTCGCCAAGCTCGCCGCCAAAGGTTTGCTGAACGACGGCGTCTACGCCGAAGGCCTGGCTACGAGCCTCGCGCGGCGCGGTCTGGCGCGCGGGCGCATCGCCGAGCGGCTGAAGCTCAAGGGCGTGGCGCGCGAGGAGATCGCGGCGGCGCTGGTGGCGGTCGACGATACCGGCGACGACGACCGCGCGCGCGCGATCCGCTGGGCGAAGAAAAAGCGCTTGGGTCCGTTCGGCGATCCGGCCAAGCGCCAGGCGCGGCGCATGCGCGATATCGCCGCCCTGGCGCGCGCCGGGTTCGAGCTCGATCTGGCGCGCAAGATCGTCGACGCCGAGGCGGATGCGCTCGAAGACTAGCGGGCGGACGGGGGGCCGGATATTGGCCGTGGCGAGAGGGCCGGGACGGCGGCGTCGCCGCCCGCGTCAATACGCGTTTTCCTTGCCGAGCACGGCGAAGGGCGTCAGCGCTATGATCTTGAGGTCGAAGACCAGCGACCAATTGTCGATATAGTGCAGGTCGAACTGCACGCGCCTTCGCATTTTCTCGGGCGTATCCGTCTCGCCGCGCAGGCCGTTGACTTGCGCCCAGCCGGTGATGCCCGGCTTCACGCGATGGCGCGCGAGATAATCGTCGATCACCTTGGCGTATTGCTCGTTGTGCGCGACCGCGTGGGGGCGCGGGCCCACCAGCGACATGTCGCCTTTGAGCACGTTCAACAGCTGCGGCAATTCGTCGAGCGAGGTCTTGCGCAAGAAGCGGCCCACGCGCGTCACGCGCGGATCGTCGCGCGTCGCCTGGGGCACGTGCGGCGCCTCGGCGCGGCCGTGATGCATCGAGCGGAATTTGTAGACCACGATCGGATTGCCGGCGAAGCCCCAGCGCTGCTGGCGGAACAGGATCGGGCCCTTCGAATCGAGCCTTATCGCCAGCGTCACCAGCGCCAGCACGGGCGACAGCAGCACCAGGAAGATCGCGGCGAGGATGCGGTCTTCGAGCGCCTTGAGCACCAGGCTCCAGCCCGAGAGCGGGCGTTCGAGCACCGAGAGCATCGGAATGCCCGCGATGGCGTGGAAGCCGCGCGCGGGCAGATAGGTGCCGATGTAATCCGGGCAGAGCTTGACGTCGACCGGCACGGTCTTCAGCCGCTTGATCAGATCCTGCAAATCGGCCGAGGCCTGCCAGGGCATGGCCACGACGATTTCGTCCACGCGGTTGGTCTTCGAATAGGCGATCAGATCGTCGACCGTGCCGGCGATCGCGTGGCCCTCCAGCGTCGGCGGCAGGCGGTCCTTGCGGTCGTCGAACACGCCGACGATCCGGTATTCGTGCGTCTGGACGTCGGCCAAATGCTTGAGGAAGGCGCGGCCCATCTCGCCCGCGCCGATCACCGCGACGTCGAGCGCCAGGCGCCCGTCGCGCCGCCAGCTGTCGATCTGCACGAGCAGCAGCAGACGCACCAGGATGAGCGCGCCGAAGCCCAAGGCGAACCAGCCGAGCGCGAAAGCGCGGCTGAAGGCGACCGAGGTTTGGGTGAAATAGGCGAGCGCGATCAGGCTCGCCATCACGCCCGTCCAGGCCATGGCGATCATCCCGAATTGTCCGGCCAGGCGAGACAGGTTCTCGAACACGTAAAGCCGGGCGAGCTGGAAGAAATTCGCCGCCAGGATCACCGCGGCGAGCACGGCGATCAGATAAAGATCGGGCAGAACCCAGGATTCGTGACGCACCCAATAGGCGACGAGGGCCGCCAGCGCCACGGCCAGCAAATCCGCGGCGCGCAAAGCGCCCAGCACGAGCGTTTGCAAATCGGCCGCAACGACGGAGTTTTTCCGTTTCATTACAAAGTCTTGCCCGGTGTTCGGGAGGCGATAAGTCGAGGCGAGCATAGGGCAATTCCCGGCCAGCTGAAAGTGCGGTGTCGGGACAGAACGGGCGAGGGCGGTGTAGGCTTCCCGTCGTCATGAGCGGCGACTTCGATACGCCCCTGCTGGTCTGGGGTCTGTTGATCGTCTTCGGCCTGGCGCTGGGCCAAGCCTTGCGCCGGCGGATGGCGGCGCGCGCCGCGCGCGAAGCCACCGCCGAAGAGGTCGAAATCCGTGTCGTCCGCCGTCACCCCCTCAAGCCCCTGCAGGCCGGTCCCAAGCCGCAACCGTTCGCGGTGCCATTCGCGGCCAACGCGTCGGGTGCCGCCGCCGATCCCGACGACACGATCCGGCGTCTGGCGCGCACGCTGATGAGCCTCGCCGAAAAGCGCGATCCGCGGACGGCGGCCCTGGCACGGCGCGCGGCCGCCCGCGTGACGACGCTGGCCGCGGGCCATGGGGTGAGCGGACCCGACGTCGAGCGCGCCGCTCTGGCCGCGATGATGCTCAAGCTCGGCCCCGCCGCGTTGCCCGAATCCTTGCGCGTGGCGGGGAGCGGGGACTCGTTCTCCACCGACATGCTCGACCACGCGCGGCTGGAGGGTGCGATCCCCGATCTGGTGCGCGCCGTGCGCGACGGCGCGCCGGTCGAGCCGCGGCTCGACAAACTCGTCGCCTTGGTGCGCGAAGCGGGGGACCACTGAGCGCGCTTCCCGACGACACGGCCGTCTACGCCATCGGCGACGTGCATGGCTATGCGGGCCTGCTCGACGCGCTGCACGCGCGCATCCGCGCGCACGCCGAGGCGTCCGGCGCCACGCGCCGCGTGCTGATCCATCTGGGCGACTATGTCGATCGCGGGCCCGACTCGAAAGGCGTGCTCGAACGCCTGACCGTTCCCTGGCCGGGCTGGGAGCGGATCGACCTCATGGGCAATCACGAGGCGCTCATGCTCGACTTCATCGACGGCCGGCGCGACGGGCGGGTGTGGTTCGCCAATGGCGGGCTCGAAACCCTGGCGAGCTTCGGCGTCGATTCCGACCGGCCCGAGCCTTTCATGCGCTCGGACCTGATCCGCGCGGTGGGCGAGCGCGGCTTGCGCCAGCTTCGGAACTTGCGCCTCAGCCATCGCGATGGCGGGTATTTCTTCGCCCATGCCGGGGTGCGGCCGGGCGTGCCCTTGGACGCCCAGCGCGCCGAAGACCTGTTGTGGATCCGCGAGGCGTTCTTGCGCGCCGAATTCGATCCCGGGGCGGTGATCGTCCATGGCCACACGATCGATCCCGAACCCCAGGATTTGCCCCATCGGATCGGCATCGATCTGGGCGTCTACCGCCATTTCCGGCTCGGCGCCGTGGCCCTGATCGGGGCCACGAGGGAATTCCTGGTCGTCGAGGACGTTGTGCGTCGTGTCCGGTCCTGATATCCGGGCGGTTCACGGGTTCGAAGGGTTCCCCTCATGGCGTTGCGCAAGCGTATCCTGATCACCGGCGGCGCCGGGTTTCTCGGCTCGCATCTGTCCGAACGGCTGGTCGAAGCCGGGCACGACGTGCTGTGCGCCGACAACTACTTCACCGGCTCGAAGGACAACATCGCCCATCTGTTCGGCAACCCGCACTTCGAAGTCCTTCGCCACGACGTGACCTTCCCGCTCTATGTCGAGGTCGACGAGATCTACAACCTCGCTTGCCCGGCTTCGCCCATCCACTATCAATTCGATCCGGTGCAGACGACCAAGACCTCGGTGCATGGCGCGATCAACATGCTGGGCCTCGCCAAGCGGGTGAAGGCGAAGATTTTTCAGGCCTCGACCTCCGAGGTCTACGGCGATCCGGAAATCCATCCCCAGCCCGAGGAGTATCGCGGCAACGTCAATCCGATCGGCCCGCGCGCCTGCTACGACGAGGGCAAGCGCTGCGCCGAAACCCTGTTCTTCGACTATCACCGCCAGCACGGGGTGAAGATCAAGGTCGCGCGCATCTTCAACACCTATGGCCCGCGCATGCACCCGAACGACGGGCGCGTGGTGTCGAACTTCGTCGTCCAGGCGCTGAAGGGCCAGGACATCACGATCTACGGCGAGGGCTCGCAGACGCGCAGCTTCTGCTACGTCGACGATCTGATCGAAGGCTTCGTGCGCCTGATGGACAGCCCCGACGACATCACGGGCCCGATCAATATCGGCAATCCGGTCGAGTTCACGATCAAGCAACTGGCCGAGCGGGTGATCGATCTGACCGGTGCGAAATCCAAGCTCGTCAAGCGCCCGCTGCCCGCCGACGATCCGATGCAGCGCAAGCCCAATATCGAGAAGGCGCAGAAAATCCTCGGCTGGCAGCCGAAGATCCAGCTCGACGAGGGCCTGAAGAAGACGATCGCCTATTTCGACGCGCTGCTCAAAACCAACCGCGCGATCCCGTCGGTGGGATCGCGCGGATAGGTTCGATCAGCTCTGCGGCGAGTGGAACACGATCCGATCGACCAAAATCGTGTTGGTGTCCGAACCCTGACGTGCGCCGGTCACTTGTGGCCGGGACTGAAGATATGACAGCAGCTGCGGACAAGGCGACACCGTCGTGAGCATCAGATCGTACATCGAGATCGCGCCCACGATCGCCGCCCCGCCATAGGGCTCGTTGATGAACAGCAACCAAGATTGGTTCTGCACCTGATTGTCGATCGTCAACGCCTTGGCGTAGGTCACAGAACTGCCGGCGGACTCGCAGGTCTGCGTCCAGGTCATCGAGCTTGCGTCGTATGCCATGTCGATATCGACGACGGCGCCCGATTGCAGCAACATGCGATCGCCGCCGTGGCAGTTCTTGAATTGCGGCGGTGTCGTCGGCGTGAAGTCGGTGTTGACGTATTGGCCGGATATCCACCAACGCTGCGAGCAATCGACGTTTGTCGGGTTCGGCGCGCAGGAATCGACCCCCGCGTCGAAGGTCAGCACCGGTTGTAGAACGCCATTGCCGATCGCATCGGCCGAGTTATTCGACGGATTGCCCGGCTGCAGTCCCGGCCAGAGAAACAGAATCCCCGATGCGGGATTGCTTGTCGGCACGTTCATCTTCCCCCGCAGACGGGTGAAGTAGTTGCCCGGCGGAATCACGTAGTTGATGGCCCTGGCGTTCTTCTTGTAGCTCGTCGCGAGGCCCGGGGCGGTGCCGAGCCACCAGTTTCCCGAAAAGAACACCGTGTCGCCGGACCGGAACACGCCGTGCTTGGTGAGCACCATCTGCGCGCCATCGTCGACCCGGAAAAAATAGGTGACCGCGTCGTTGGCGTATGCGTAAGCGTAGGCCTCGTCGAGCGAAATCCCGTTCTTGCGTTCGACCTGCAAGCTCCAGTCTGCGCCGTCGTATTGGGCCATGCCGCCGACGGCGGTGAATCCATGGGCGATCACTCCGGACATCGGTCGTCCCTCCTGGTTTCGTAAAGGCTCCTTATTAACTGATACTAGCAGGATTACTGTCAAAAACAATGAATAAAATAAAATAGACTCGTGACTCGACGCGGCGGACGCCGATCCGATCGATTCTCGGCTGGCAGCCCAAGATCCAGCTCGACGCGCTGCTGAAAACCAAGCGCGCGATCCCGTCGGTGGGCGCGAAGGTCTGAGCGCAGCCGGTCCCGTCATCCGCGCGCGAGCGCAGCGAGACGCGGGGATCTCGCAGAGAATACGCCGCGCCGAAGGCGCGACGTTATGTTTCCGAGATGCCCGGGTCGCGTGGTTCCCGCGCGCCCGAGCATGACGATGCGGCGAGGCCGACCCGCCTACCGCTCCGCCACGATCTTGTAGCTCCGGCCCGCGACCACGTTTTGGCCGTCGCGCAGACCGTTGATCAGGCGGAAGCGGTCGAGGTCGAAGCGATCGCCCGTCGCCATGCGCCGCGCCAGGGTTTGATCCGTGTCGCCCGCGCCGGCGCGCACGATGCGCACGCGCAAAGGGCCTTCTTGGGCTTCCTGGGCCGTCAGCACGGCGAAGGAGAACGTGGCGCGGCGGAACGGCTCGTTGAAGCGCGCCGTGGTTTGCGTGGGCGACAAGAACAGCAAGCGATAGAACGCACCATCGGGATGGCGGATGGCGACCAGCCGCGCATCGACGTTGCCGCCGCGCGTCTGC
>JAMNXK010000656.1 GCA_023653245.1 Tagaea sp. | reverse complement strand
GTGGAAAACCGGCCTCGCGCGCGCGGCGCTGGCGCGCGACGGCTTGACGCCCGAGATCGCCCCCGTGCGCCGCGTGGCGCCCAAATCCCGCCGCCGCGCCGATCTTGCGGCCGTGAAGGCGGCAGCAGGCGTGGCGCTCGGCTTCCATATCGAGAACTCGGCGAACGTGATCGACCTTGCGGCGTGCGAAGTCCTGTCGCCGGCGCTGTTCGGCGCGCTGTCCGCGCTGCGCGCGGCCCTCGCCGACATTCTGCGGCCCGCGCAGCGCGTCGACGTCCATGCGACCGCGACCGCAACCGGGATCGACGTGCTGTTCACCGGCGCCGCCCCCGACGCCAAGGCGCGCGCGCGCCTGGCCGAGTATGCGCGCGCCGCCGACATCCCGCGCGTCGCCTGGCGCACGGAGGCGAAGCGCTCGGCCGAGATCGTCGCGTTGCGGCGCGTGCCCGCGCTCTCCCTCGCGGGCGCGACGGTCGAGCCGCCGCCGGGCGCCTTTCTGCAAGCGAGCGCCGAAGCCGAGGCGATCCTGATCGCCGAGGTCGCCGAAGCGATCGGCAAGGCCAAGCGCGTGGCCGATCTCTATGCCGGGCTCGGCACCTTCACCTTCCCGCTGGCCGCGCGCGTGCACGCCTTCGAAGGCAACGACGCGGCGCGCGCGGCGCTGGACGCGGCGGCGCGCAAGTCCAAGCGCGCGGGCAGGATCGTCGCGGAGACCCGCGATCTCGACCGGCGGCCGCTGACCCCGCCCGAGCTCGAAGCCTTCGACGCCCTGGTCTTCGACCCGCCGCGCGAGGGGGCCGAGCTCCAAGCGCGCAATCTGGCGCGCGGCCGCGTGCCGGTCGTGGTGGGCGTGTCGTGCAATCCGGTCAGCTTCGCGCGCGACGCGAAGGCGCTGGCCGAGGGCGGCTACACGCTGACACGCGTGACGCCGATCGACCAGTTCCCGTGGACGGGGCATCTCGAGCTCGTCGGCGTTTTCGCCAAACCGAAGCGCCGCTAGACGTTTACCGCCCGGCCGCCGGCGGTCGGGCAGACGATCTCGAACTCCGAAAGCGCGGGCGGGCGGCGCGCGCCGTCGGCACGGCGCAGCGACACGTCGATCCCGTCGCGCGTCCACGAAAGCTCGGCGGCGCATTCCAGGAAATCGCCCGAGCGCAACGACCAGCTTTCGCCGTCGTCCTCGAAATGCGGGCTCGCCCCCCGCCCGCGCTTGAAGCCCGGCGTCAGATAGAGCAGGCGCGGCGGCGCGTCGTGCGGGCGCAATTGCGGAATGTCCCCGCGCGCCAGCACGAGCGCGGCGCCCGCGCGCACGAAAACCGGCGGCCGCCCGAGCGGCGCTTGGACTTGCGCGACCGAACCGGCCGGATGCGGCGCGCCGGTATGGAAATCGATCCAGAATTCGGGCCCGGCGGGCAGATAGACCGCGCGCGACATCGCACCCGGCTCGACGACGGGTGCGACGAGCACATCGGGCCCGACCAGAAACGCGTCGTGCTCGCCCCGGCAGCCGGGATCGTCCTCGTAGTGATAGAGCAAGGGGGCGATCGCCGGGACGCCTTTGGTCGCGGCGAGATAGCCTTGCGTATAGAACAGCGGCAGAAACCGATAGCGCAGCCGCAGCGCCGCGCGCACCGCGTCGAGGACCGCCATATGCGTCCACGGCTCGGTCGCCTCGCCGACGTCCGGCTTCCACGAATTCATCACCGCGCGCGGATGGAAGGCCATCATCTCCACCCAGCGGCACAGCAGCTCGGGATCGGGACGCGGGCCTGCGAACCCGCCGATATCGTGCCCGACCTTGCCCAGATTGCTGAGCGCCATCGACAGGCCGTTGCGCAGATTCCACCGAAGCGTATGCCACGAGGTCGCGTTGTCCCCGCTCCACGTCTCGGCGTAGCGCTGGATGCCCGGCGGGCCCGCGCGCGTGATGGTGAAGGGCCGCTTGGCGGGATCGCGCGCGGCCGAGGCTTCGAACGTCGCGCGGGTCATCAGCAGCGCGTGCAGCGGCCGCGAGGCGTGCACCGGCAATTCCGCGCCGAAGCCGCGCCCCGCCGAGCCTTCGCGCCAGGCTTCGTATTCGTTGTTGTCGTTCCAGCCGAAATCGAACCCGGCGTCGAGCACTTGGCGGCGCAAGCCGTCCTGCCACCAAGCGATCGTCTTGGGATTGGTGAAGTCCAAGAAACTTCCATGCCCGTCCCAAAACTGCTCGACCACGGGCTTGCCGTCGGGAGCGGTCAGGAACCCGCCGTCGCGCTTCAGGGATTCGTAGGCGGGATGGTCGTCGATCAGCACGGGCTTCAAGTTCGCGACGGTCTTCAGCGACAGCCCGCGCAGCTTGGCGAACAAAGCGGCCGCGTCGGGGAATTTGTCTTTGTTCCAGGTGAACACGTAGCGCCGCTTGCCGCGGCTCGAATAGCCCGAGCCGAAATGCACGGCACTGATCGGCACGTCGAGTTCGCGGCATCTGTCCGCGAATCCCGCGATCTTGCTTTGCGCGTTGGGATGGTCGGCATGGTGCAT
>JAMNXK010000655.1 GCA_023653245.1 Tagaea sp. | reverse complement strand
GCGCAGACGGGGCGCGACGGCCTTGACCAGCGCGCGCGCCTTGTCGGCGTTTTCGAGCAGCACCTTGATCACCGCGTCGACGGTCACGTGGTCGTGATCGGGATGCCAGCAATCGTAGTCGGTGACCATGGCGACGGTGGCGTAGCAAAGCTCGGCCTCGCGGGCGAGCTTGGCCTCGGGCATGTTGGTCATGCCGATGACCGAGCAACCCCAGGAGCGATACAGGTTGCTCTCGGCCTGGGTGGAAAACTGCGGGCCTTCCATCACCATGTAGATGCCGCCGCGCGTGTAGGGCAGCTTGAGGTCCTTGCACGACGCTTCGAGATGGTCGCCCAGCCGGCCGCACACCGGATGGGCCATCGACACATGCGCGACCATGCCGGGGCCGAAGAAGCTCTTCTCGCGCGCGAAAGTGCGGTCGATGAATTGGTCGATCAGCACGAAATGACCGGGCGGCAGCTCGGCCTTGAGCGAACCCACCGCCGAGACGGAGACGATCTCGGTCACGCCGCTGCGCTTCAACGCGTCGATATTGGCGCGGAAATTGAGGTCGGTCGGCGAGAGCTTGTGTCCGCGCCCGTGGCGGGGCAGGAAGACCAGCTCCTGGCCGTCGAGTTCGCCGAACAGAAGCTCGTCGGACGGCGCGCCCCAGGGGGTTTCGACCTTCTTCCAGCGCGTGTTGACGAGGCCGGGAATGTCGTAAACGCCCGAGCCGCCGATGATGCCGAGTTTGGGCGCAGGAACGGACATGAGGCGGGCTCCGAAAAAGGGCGTTGGAAGGCGTTGGGTATAGCCGATTCCCGTATCGGTTCAACGGGGTCGGCGGGGGCTCGCGGCGGTGCCGCCGGCGTGGCATATAGGCGGGCGATGGACCCTGCCGCCCCCTCTCTTGCGCCCAAGCGCGTGATCGTCCTCGACGACGACCTCACCTGGCGCGAGATCGCGTTGGCCGTACTCGCCAAGCACGGCTTCGCCGGGATTCCGGCCGCCACGCTCGACGAAGCATTGGCGGCGTTCGATGCCGGGCCGGTGGCGGTCGCGATCGTCGATCTGGTGATGCCGCACAACAACGGGATCCAAGCGATCACCGCGATCCGCAAACGCGACCGGGGCGTGGCGATCCTGGGCATGTCGGGCAGTTTCGGCGAATACCGCGCGGGCGGCAGCGCCATGCGCATGGCGGGGGCGGACGAGCTGCTCGCCAAACAAGCCGGCCCCGCCGCCCTCGCCGCCGTGGTCGAGCGCCTGGCGGGAGGCTAGGGCGGTTTCAGATCCGTCGCGGCGAAGTCCGAGCCCTTGTGCAGCAAGGGCAGATCGAGCGACTTCGCCAGCGCATAGGCCATGCAGTCGCCAAAGTTCAGCGCGGCGACGTGACGGCCCTTGCCGTAGCGCAAGAACGCGTCCCGCGCGAGCGCCGCTTGGCCCGCGTCGAAAGGGACGATCGCGAAGCGGGAATCCCGCAGAAGACTATCCAGCAGCGCCAAGCCGGCGCGGCCGCGACGTCCTTGCGCGACCATGGTGGCTTCGAAGAGAGTCACGGCCGATACCAAAAGAAGGCCGCCGGCCGATAGGCGCGCGGCGAACCGACTTGCGTCCGGCTCCGCGAGAACGATGGCCAACAACGCCGACGAGTCGACCACAATCACGTGGGTATGCCGTTCTCGTCGTAGCCGAGGATTTCGTCTTCGCTCGCATCGCTCAAGCGCGGGAGGGCGCGCGCGCGCGCGACGATCGACTGCATCGCCGCCAGGCGCCGCTCGACCTCGTCGGGCGGCACCGGCGGCGATCCGGCCGCACGATGGCGCGCGATCGCCGCCCGGGCCTCGTCGAGCGTCCAGACGGTCGGCTCAGGCGGCAGTACGGGATCGTCGGGCGGGGTCATCGGCGCATTCTACGCCCTTCGGCACCGACGAAAAAGGCCGGCGGGTCGCCCCGCCGGCCTTGGTCGCGCGCGCCGAAGCCCGGCGGCTCAGTGCTTGATGTTGCGCCAGATCTTGCGCTTGGTCGCGTAGAGCAGACCCGTGAGGATGAACAAGAACAGCATCACCTTCACGCCCAGCGCGTTGCGGGCCTCGAGATGGGGCGAGGCCGCCCAGGCGAGGAAGGTCGACACGTCCTTGGCCATGCGCTCGACCGTCGCGGGCGTGCCGTCGGCATAGGTCACGCGGTCGGCCGAGAGCGGGGCGGACATCGCGATCTGATGGCCGGGGAACCAATCGTTGTAGGACATGCCTTCCATCATCGTCACGCCCGCGGGCGGACGCTCGCGATAGCCGGTGAGCAGCGCGTAGACGTAGTTCTCGCCGCCCGCGCGGTTCTTGGCGATCAGCGACAGGTCCAACGGATAGGCGCCGCCATTGGCCGCGCGCGCCGCCAACTCGTTGGCGAAGGGCGACTTGAAGCGGTCGGCGGGGCGCGCCGGACGCTGGAACATCTCGCCGTCGTCGTTGGGGCCGTCGGTGACTTCGTATTCCTTGGCGAGGGCCGCGATCTCGGCGTTCGACAGCCCGATGCCTTCGAGGTT
>JAMNXK010000654.1 GCA_023653245.1 Tagaea sp. | reverse complement strand
TGGCGAGGACCGAGTCCTTGGTGCCGGGCAGGCGCGTTTGGATCAACGCCGCGCGTCTGGGCGCGTAGGGGGCGAGCGAGACCGCGCCTTTGGCCAGCGCGAGGCACTTGTCGAGCGCCGCGCGCGGTGCCGCGAAGGGGATGATCTTGATCGTCGCCAGCATCCAGCGCGGCTCGGCCGGGGCGAAATCCGCGAGGGTCGCCACGGTGATCGCTTCGTCCACCGCGTTGATCGCGTCGATGACCTTGGCGTCGATGCGCACGAGGCCGGCGTGCCGCGCGAACAGATTGCAGCGGCCGGTGAAGGGCGCCGCGACCTCGACGCCCGGGCCCGCCAGCGCTTGCGCCAAAGCCTGCGCCGCGTCGTCTTCGGGCACGTCGCCGGGCCCGAGCCGCGCGACGATGACGCGTTCGACGCCCGCTTCGCGCAACGCGGCGGCGTCGGCTTCGGTCAGCACGCGGCCTTTGCGCAACGACAACGCGCCCGCTTTGGCGCCATGGGCGAGGATGGCGCCGATCGCGTCGTCGGGAGCGACGGGGCCGAAAAACATCAGGGCTTCCGGCGCGCGTTGACGATCTGCGCCACGATCGACACGGCGATCTCGGCCGGCGACAGCGCGCCGATATCGAGCCCGACCGGGCCATTGATCCGGGCGAGGGCAGCATCGTCGAAGCCGCGTTCCTTCAGCCGCGCCAGCCTTGCGGCGTGCGTCTTGCGCGAGCCCAGCGCGCCGATGAAGAAAGCGGGCGAGGCGAGGGCGGCTTCGAGGGCGGGATCGTCGATCTTGGGATCGTGGGTCAGCGTGACGATGGCGCTGCGCGTGTCGGGCTTCAGCGCGGCCATCGCCTCGTCTGGCCAATCGGTCGAGACCGACAGGCCTTCGAAGCTTTGCGAGGCGGCGAAAGCGCGGCGCGGATCGATGAGTGCGACGCCATAACCCGCCATCGCCCCCATGCGCACCAAAGGCTCGGCGATATGCACCGCACCGACGACGATCAGCCGCGGCGGCGGATTGTGGACTTGGACGAAGACCGGGCCGAGTCCGGTTTGCAGCGTGCCGGATTCGTCGCGCGCGAGCATGTCTTGCGCCGCAACGATCATATCGACGTCGAGGCACAGCCCGCCTTCGGTACCGTCCTTGAAGATCAGTTTCTGCTCGCCCGAGCGCAGATTGGTCGCGAGTGCGACCGGGCGCTTGGCGGCGCGCGATTCTTGCAGCTTGGCGAGGGTGTCCGCGCGCATGTCAGTCCAGCCGCTCGACGAAGACCTGGACCTTGCCGCCGCAGGCGAGACCCACATCCCAGGCTTGCTCGTTGGTCACGCCGAAATCGAGCAGGCGCGGCTTGCCGTCGCCGATCGCGGCGAGCGCTTCCTTGATCACCGCCCCTTCGATGCAGCCGCCCGAGACCGAGCCGAGGAACTTGCCGCTCTCATCGACGGCCAGGAGCGAGCCCACCGGACGCGGCGACGAGCCCCAGGTCGTCACCACGGTGGCGAGCGCCACTTTGCGTCCGGTCTTCCGCCAATCGGCGGCTTGATCGAGCACGTCGTCCGTCTTGATCTCCGGGGTCATGCGGCCCTCCCTTCCCAGACGTAGCGGCCCCGCGCGCGCGGGGCATTCGCCAAAGCGGCGACCAAGGCTTCGAGCGAGTCCAGATTGTGCACCGGCCGGAACTCGTCGACATGCGGCAAGATCGCCTTCACCCCCAGCGATTTGGGTTCGAATTTCTCGTAGCGCAAGAGCGGGTTCAGCCACACCAGCCGGCCGCAGGATTTCCCCAGGCGCTCGGCCTCGACGGCCAGCCCGGCGCCGGCCTCGCGGTCGAGCCCGTCGGACACCAGCAACACCGTCGGCGAGCGGGCGAGCGAACGCCGCGCCCAGCGCCAGTTGAACTCGCGCAAACACGCGCCGATGCGCGTCCCCCCGGACCAATCCTCGACCAGCGAGGAGACCTTCGCCAAGGCCTTGTCGATGTCCTTCTGGCGCAGCGCGCGCGTGACGTTGGTCAGCCGCGTGCCGAACAGGAAGACCTGCACGCGCTCGCGGTCGCTGGCGAGCAAATGCAGGAAGTGCAGGAACATGCGCGCGTAGCGCTCCATCGAGCCGGAGATGTCGAGCAACACCACCAAGGGCGGATGCTCGATCCGCGGCGCCTTGAAGGCGAGTGTGGCCATGTCCCCGCCCGCGCGCAGCATGGCGCGGATCGTGGCGCGCGCGTCGAGCCGCCGGCCCGATCCGTCGGGGCGAAAGCGGCGCGTGCGTCGCTCGGGGAAGGGGGCGGCCAGCCGCGCCATGGCGCGCTGGGCGCGCGCCAATTCCTCGGCCGACATTTGCTCGAAATCCTTCTTTTGCAGGATCTCGCGCTCGGAGAAGGTCATCGCCGCGTCGAAGCGTTCCTCGTCCTCTTCGGCGGGCTCGGCGGCGGGTGGGGGACGGTCGTGCGTGCGGAACGCCTCGGCCACGCGGCGCAAGGCTTCGTCGGCCTTGGAATCGTCGCGGTCGTCGCCCACGGCTTGGGGCAGC
>JAMNXK010000060.1 GCA_023653245.1 Tagaea sp. | reverse complement strand
CGGCGGCCTCGACGCTTGGCTCGCCAAGACCCCCGACGCCAAGCTCGACAAGGATATGCGCCGCTTGAAGGCGCGCGTCGAAAAGGCGCTGGAAAAGCGCGCGGCCTGACGTTTCCCCTCGAACGAGGGACACGGGATAACAACAACAAAACGCCTGTTTCCGATCTACCGACTAGAAAAGCCCGTCCGCACCGGCGGGCTTTTTCTTTTGCGCCGTCACTCGCGTGCGCGTGTCAGCCCACCTCGAAGCACGCCAGCAGCGTGCGCTGCAGGAAGTTGAAATTGTCGTCGGCGATCAGCCACAGAAGATCGCGACCCGCGCGGTCCTTCGTGGCCGCGATGCCCTCGTAATTGTCGAGCGTCACCGGCGGGCGCAGCCGGGCGAGCTCTTCGCCGTCGAGCGCCGCACCTTCGCGCACGGCCGCGACCGGCAATCGCACGATCCGGCTGGCGAGCCCGGCCCAGGAGAACGCGCGTTCGAGCACGTAAAGCGTGCCGCCCGCCACGCAGGCGCTCACGGGCTTGAACCCGTCGGCCGCGCGATAGGCGAGTTCGGCCCATTCGCCCGCGCCGCCGAGCCAGGCTTGCGGACTCTCCTCGAGCAGAACCAAGAACCGCCCGTCGGGCAGACGCGCGAGCGCTTCCATGCCGCCGTTCGCGGGCCACTCGCCGGCGCCCGGCGGGGCCGGCACCGCGCGCGGCGGCCGCGCGAAAGGCGGATCGGCCGGCGGATAGATCAATATCCGATGGCGCTGTTCGAACGACACGGCGAAGCCGCCATCGGGCAGGCGCGCGAGCCCTTCGGCGTCGGAAGCGCGGCCGGTCAGCGCCTTGCCGTCCGGCCCGATCAAGCGGCCCAGCCGCGACGGCCCCACGCCGCGCAGCCATCCGTCGAAGATCAGACCGAGATCGAGTGCCGCCCCGCGATCGCCGA
The DNA here is from genome assembly GCA_023653245.1 of Tagaea sp. Next base: position 7,602 of record JAMNXK010000060.1, on the reverse strand, counting down.
TCAGGATGGCGCGCGCGTTGTCCGGTGCGACCCACAGATCCGACCAGCCACCAAAGCGCCGGTCGTCGGCACCCAGTTGCAGCCCGCCGCGCCAGACGAGCTGGTCGATGCGCTTGCGGGAAGCGTCGCGCTCGTCGAGCGGGATCGGCGCCGCGCGGACGTCCAGCGGCGCCCACCCGACGGCGGCGCGCGCCGGTCCCGCGAAAAAGGAAACGCCCGCCCCCGCGAGGAGGGCGAGCGTTTCGCGCCGTCGCAAGCCCGCAGGGCTCACACGAGATTTCGCGAGAACCAAACCTCCAAGCGGCGCCAGCCGTCGCGCGCCGTCGCTTCGCGATAGCTCGGCCGGTAATCGGCGTGGAAGGCGTGGGGCATGTCGGGATAGAGCACGATTTCCGAGCGCTTGCCGCCGTTGCGCAAGGCGACTTGCATGCGCTCGACCGTGTCGTTTGGAATGCCCTGATCGGCGCCGCCGTAAAGGCCCAAGACCGGCGCGTTGATGTTGGCGACGACGTCGAGCGGATGGCGCGTGCGCATCTCGTTGGTCGGGCCGGTCAGCACGCCGTACCACGCCACGCCGGCGCGCAGGTTTTGGTTGTGCGCGGCGTAGAGCCACACCACGCGCCCGCCCCAGCAGAAGCCGGTGATGCCCAGCCGCGAGGTCTCGCCCTTGCCCACCGGGCCCGCGGCCCAAGCGACGGCCGCGTCGGTATCGGCCATCACTTGCGCGTCGGGCACGCGCCCGACGATGTCGCGCAAGATGGTCGGCACGTCGGGGGCGGCCGCCGGATTGCCCTGGCGGAAATAATACTCGGGTGCGACGGCCAGATAGCCGATCTTGGCCAGGCGCCGGCACGTGTCCTTGATGTATTCGTGCACGCCGAAGATTTCCTGCACGACGATCACGGTGGCGAATTTGTCGCCTTGCGCGGGCCGCGCGTAATAGGCGGGCATCTGGCGGCCGTCGGCCGTGCGGATATTCACCATGCCGTCGGCGAGGCCTTGGGTATCGGTGCGGATCGCGGTCTGCGCCTGCACGGGGCCGGCGGCGATCGCGTAGCCGGTGGCGAGCGAAGCGCCCGCCATGAAGCCGCGCCGGCCGACCGGCATCGCGTCGGGCAGCAGGGCCTTCTTTTCGTCGCGCAAAGCGGCGGGGATAAGGTCGTCGGGAGCCATGGCGTTTCCTTTTTCCGGTGGTTCAGCGTGTCACGATACGGCCGTCGAGCCCGACGCGCACGGGATTGTTGGCGCGGATGAACTCCGCCAGCGCGTCGTCCAGGCCGGGACCGAAATCGTAGGGATCGATCGCGCGGTCGCGAAGCACCGTGTAGCCATCCCCGCCCCGGCGCATGAAGTCGTTGGTCGCCACCGTGTAGATCGCGTTCGGATCGAAGGGCCCGAACGTGCCGTCGGGGCGGCGCAGCTCGACCGACACGACGCGCGATCCGGCGGGTCGCGCACGGTCCCAGGTGTAGCGCACGCCCGCGACTTGCGGGAAGCGGCCGGCGGTTTGCTCGACTTGGCTGAGCCCGTTCTCCAACGCGGCGATGAAATCGGACCCGCGCAGCTTCAGCGTGGCGACCGCGTTCTGGAACGGCAGCGTGGTCAGCACGTGACCGAGGGTCACCGCGCCGGCGGGAATGCCCGCGCGCAATCCGCCGCCGTTCTGCAGGGCGATCTGCGTGCCCGCCTGGCGCGTGGCGGCGAGGATCGCCTCGCTCACCAGATTGCCGAGCGCGCATTCGCGCGCGCGGCAGCCGTCGAGCGTGTACTCGGCCGCCGAAGCGCCGACCGGACGGGCGCGCACTTCGACCAAGGGCGCGTCGAGCCGGTCGATCGCCGCCTGAATGGCGGGATTGGGGACGATCGATTGGACGACGGGAATCGTGTCGCCCTGGGCGCGGGTCACGTTGCCGGCCGCGTCGAAATCCAGATCGAGCCGGCCGACGAAGCGCGTGAACGCCATCGCCTGGACGATCGGCACCTCGCGCCCCGACGGCCCGCGCACGCGCACCGGATACGGACCTTCGGCGCCTTGGGCGGTGTTGGACAGCAGCGTGTGCGAATGCCCGCCGACGATCACGTCGATGCCGTCGACGGCGGCGGCGACCTCGCGGTCGCGCGACAGGCCGAGATGGGAGAGCAGCACGACGTGCGAAATCCCCTCGCCGCGCAGCCGCGCGATCAGCGGGGTCAGCACGCCCTCGGCGCGCGGGAAGAGCGTGCGCGGACCGGGCGAGGCGATGGTGGGCGTGTCTTCGGTCGTGGCGCCGATAATGGCCACGCGATGCCCGCCGCGCGACACGACGATATGGCTGCGGAAGAGTCCGCGGATCGCGGGCTCGGCGCTCGCGTCGACATTGGCGCTCAAGACCGGCACGCGCACGGTGCGCAGGAAGCGCGCGAGCACTTCGGGCCCGTCGTCGAATTCGTGGTTGCCCAGCGCCATCGCGTCGTAGGCCATGAGGTTCATCACCTCGGCCTCGGCGGCACCCTTGTAGTGCGAATAGAAGAGCGAGCCCTGGAACTGGTCGCCCGCGTCGAGGATCAGCACCTGACGGCCGCTCGCCGCCGCCGCCGCGCGCTCGCGCTCGATCAGCGTGGCGACGCGCGCCATCCCGCCGAAGCATTGGTTCTGCGCCAGCTGTTGGGCCGAGCAATTGTTGTTCTGCGCCGAAACGGGCTGCAGGCGCGAATGGACGTCGTTGTTGTGCAGGATGGTCAGGCGCAGCGGTTCGGGCGGCGCGCACGCCGCGAGCAAGCCCAGCGCCAGACCGATCAACCCGATTTTGTATGCCCGCATCGCCCGCCTCCCGTCTTCCGAAGGCGCGAGACTAGCAGGCCTCCGCGAAGGAGGGCTAGACCTCGAACGGTTACGCGTCGGACGGTTACGCGTCGGAGGGGGCTTCGGCCTTGGCGGCGGCGGCGGCCTTGGCCGCGCGGCGGGCCGCGCGTTCCTGCTCCTTGGCCGCGCGTTCGGCCGAGCGCGCGGCGCGCCCGATCGCTTCGTCGAGCGCGTCTTGGCTGCACAGCCCGAGCACGACCGGGTTGGTCGGCTTGATATTGGCCATGTCGAAATGGGTGCGGTCGCGGATCTTCTGGATCGTCGGCTTGGTCGTGCCGACCAGACGGCCGATCTGGGCATCGGCGAGTTCGGCGTGATGGCGCAACAGCCAGGCGATCGCCGCCGGGCGGTCCTGGCGCTTGGACACCGGCGTGTAGCGGGCACCCTTGGTGCGCTGGATTGGCGTCGGCAGATCGGCTTCGAGCATCACGAGCTTGCCTTCGCGATCCTTCTCGCAGCGCTCGATCTCTTCGCGGGTGAGCTGGTTGTTGGCGATGGGGTCGAGCCCGACGATGCCGATGGCGACTTCGCCGTCGGCGATGCCTTGGATTTCGAGCGGGTGCATCGCGCAGAACTCGGCGATCTGCTCGAAGCTCAACGCGGTATTCTCGACCAGCCACACGGCGGTGGCCTTGGGCATCAACAGCGACATCGCGCACTCCATTTCCGACGCAAAACGGCAGGCTGTTTCCCATGCGAGGGAAACATCGGTACCGTTCCGGATTGTCCGAATGGCGCCCCTTATATAGGCTCGGATGCGCGCGGTCAAAACGCCCGTGCGGAATTCCAAAATCCTCTTTCCCTCAAGGACTTGCCCATGCCCGACCTAGCCCGCGAGCGGCGCGCCGGCGGCCCCGTCGCCGGGGTCGACGAAGCCGGGCGCGGACCGTTGGCCGGCCCCGTGGTCGCGGCCGCTTTGGTGTTCCGTGCCGCGAGTTTGCCGCGGACTTTGTCGGGCCTGATCGACGATTCCAAGAAACTGACGCCGGCCGCGCGCCTACGCGCGTATGACGAGCTGCGCGCGCAGAAAGCCATCGGCACGCTCGATTTCGCGCTGGGTGCGGCCAGCGCGCGCGAGATCGACGCGACGAACATTCTCGCGGCCACGCATCTGGCGATGATTCGCGCATTGGCGCGGCTGGCCGTGACGCCGGTCCTGGCGCTGATCGACGGCAATCGCGCGCCCAAGGGCCTCGCCATTCCCTGCGACTGCGTGATCGGCGGCGACGCCAAAAGCCTGTCGATCGCCGCCGCGTCGATCTGCGCCAAAGTGATCCGCGACCGGATCATGGAACGCTTGGCCGTTCGGTATCCCGCCTATGGCTGGGCGTCGAACAAGGGCTATGGCGCGAGCGCGCATATCGAATCCCTTGTGGTCCACGGGCCCACACCCCACCACAGATTGAGCTTCGCGCCCCTCGCCCAAGGCCGTCTAAGCCTTTGATTCGTTTATCTGTTGACCGTTCGACTCGGGGGGATTCAGGATGCGCCCATGTCGAAACACAGCCCCCGCATCGAATTCCCCGAAGGCCATATCGCGATCGGCGACTGCCTCGAGCTGCTGAAGGCGCTGCCCGAAGCGTCGGTGGACATGGTCTTCGCCGACCCGCCCTACAATCTGATGCTCAAGGGCGAGCTCGTGCGGCCCAACCACACCAAGGTCGACGCGGTCGACGACGCCTGGGACCAGATCGGCGATTTCAAAGCCTATGACGACTTCACCCGCGCCTGGCTGGCGGCGGCGCGCCGGGCGCTCAAGCCCGACGGAGCGATCTGGACCATCGGCTCCTACCACAACATTTTCCGCGTCGGCGTGGCGCTGCAGGATATGGGGTTCTGGATCCTCAACGACATCGTCTGGCGCAAGACCAATCCGATGCCGAATTTCCGCGGCCGGCGCTTCACCAACGCGCACGAGACCATGATCTGGGCGGCGAAGTCGGAGAAGTCGAAATACGTCTTCAACTACGAGGCCATGAAGACCTTGAACGAGGAGCTGCAGATGCGCTCGGATTGGCTGTTGCCGATCTGCGGCGGCTCGGAGCGCATCAAGGGCGAAGACGGCAAGAAGGCGCATCCGACCCAGAAGCCCGAATCCTTGGTCTATCGCGCGGTGCTGTCCTCGACCCGGCCCGGCGATACGGTGCTCGACCCCTTCTTCGGCACGGGCACGACGGGCGCCGTGGCCAAGCGCCTGGGGCGCAAATTCGTCGGCATCGAGCGCGAGCACGCCTATATCGCGGTCGCCGAAAAGCGCATCCGCGAGACCCTGCCCGACGATCCGGATTTCCTGACCACCGTGTCCAAGCGCGAGGAACCGCGCATACCTTTCGGCTGGCTGGTCGAGCGCGGCCTCTTGCGGTCGGGCGAGGTCTTGAGCGACATTAGCGGCCGATGGACCGCGCGGGTGAAGGCCGACGGGACGCTGGTGGCTTCCACCGCGACCGGCGACCATCGCGGCTCGATCCATCGGGTGGGTGCGGCCGTCATGGGCGCGCCCGCCTGCAACGGCTGGACTTTCTGGTGCGTCCATCTCGACGGGCGCAAGGTGCCGATCGATACGCTGCGCCAGAAGCTCCGCGCCGAACTCAACTGACGGGACGCCCGCGTAAAGAGGGGGCCCGTCCGCAGGAAGGCCGAGTCAACCGATGCCCGAGCCCCGTCTTCAGTCGACCGCCCGCAGCCGCGATCAAGCGCGCGTGCGCGCGATTTTCATCCTGTCGAAAACGGTGGCCGAGCTGCTCGGGCCCGACCATCACGTGGCGCGCGCGGTGCGCACCGCCGCCGACGACGAGAACCCGTTCAATTTCGAGCTCGCGCGCACGGCCTTCGACCGCCTGCCCGGCGCCACGCGCAAGCGCATCCGCACGCACGCGGATTCGGAAGCCGAGCGCTACGCCGACGCGATCGGCCTGAAGGCCATCTTGCGCAAGCTGCCGACCGACCAGCCGATCGGGCTGGAAATGATCTGGCCGCAATCGGGCTCGTTCCCGACGCGCCGGCGGGATTCCTAGCGCGAAGGCGGCGGCGCTTCGGGGAGTTCGTCCAAGGCCGCCAAGCCGAGCGCGCAGCCGCAGAACGGGCAATCCGAGGCCATGGCCACGTCGCGCGCTTGGATTTCCGGCACGCCGCGCCCTTCGAGTTCGGCGATCATGTCGGCGATCTGGCGGCGATGCTCGTTGCGCGCTTCGCACGCGGTGACGATCAGGCGCTGGCGGGGCGCGTCCATATCCTCGATGCGCAAAGCCGAGGCGACGGGCACGACGGCCGGCACGGCGGCCAACCCGAGGGCGGCGCGAAGCAGATGGCGGCGGGTGTTCGACATGGGACCTCCGAAGCTCCCTACAACATAGGCCGTTCCCGCCACCTTGCCAAACCCCAAGCCGCAGGCCACATAGGGGCGGCTGGCTCCAACCCCTTGGTTCCATGACGATGTTGCGTCGTTTTTTCGTCGCGATCGCGCTCGCCGCCGCGGCACTGCCGGCCTGGGCGGCGGGCGGCGTGCTGCCCGGCGTGCCGCCGGAAGGGCGGCTCGACTTCACCGTGCGCAAATCGGGTGCCGAGATCGGCTATCACCGCTTGCGGTTTTCGGAGAAGGACGGCGACCTGATCGTCGATATCGAGGCGAGTTTGCGCGTGCGCGTCGCCTTCGTCACCGTCTATCGCTACGCCCAGCGCACGCGCGAGGTGTGGCGCGAGGGCAAGCTCGTCAGCGTCGAGAGCGACATCGACGACAACGGCCAGCCATTCCGCCTGCGCGTCGAGCGCCGCGACGGCAAGCTGTTCGTCGACGGCCACGAAGAGAAGCACGACCTGCCGCTCGACACGTTCCCGATCACCTATTGGCGGCCGGAGATGATGCGCCAGAGCAAGGCCTTCGATCTGCAATGGGGTTCGCTCGCCGAGCTCGCGGTCGAAGCGCGCGGGTCCGAGCGGCGCAACGTGCGCGGGGTCGACATCGAGACCCGGCGCTACAATATGAAAGGCACCGAGATCCGCCGGGGCCAGCGCCAGCCCAAGCCTTGGCTCGACGTCGACGCGTGGTACTCGCCCGAAGGCAAGCTCGTGTCCATGTCGTTCCATTATCGCGGCTTCGACTTCGACTACATCCTGCGGTGAACCGCTTGGGCTTGGCGAGCGTAACGATTCCATGACCGTCTGGATCACCGGCGCTTCCTCCGGCATCGGCCGCGCGTTGGCGCACAAGCTCGCGCGCGAGGGCCGAAAAGTGGTCGTCTCGGCGCGCTCGGCCGAGGCGCTCGCGGCACTGGCCGCCGAGAACGCGAATATCGCCGCCTGGCCCCTCGACACCACCGACGCCGCCGCGTGCGAATTGGCCGTCGCCGGGATCGAAGCCGCGCACGGGACGATCGCGCTCGCCGTGCTCAATGCCGGCACGCATACGCCCACGCCCGCCGCCGCCTTCAAGATCGAAGACGCGCGCCGCCTGGTCGAGATCAACCTGATGGGCACGCTGCACGCGCTCGCCCCGCTGCTGGCCAGGCGCACGAAGCACATCGCCGTGGTCGCGTCGGTCGCGGGGTATTCGGGCTTGCCGACCGCCGCGGTCTACGGTGCGACCAAGGCCGCGCTCATCAACGCGTGCGAGGCGCTCAAGCCCGAATGCGACGCGCTCGGGATCAAGCTCCAGCTCGTCGATCCGGGCTTCGTGCGCACGCCGCTCACCGACAAGAACGAATTCCCGATGCCCTTCCTGATGGAGCTCGACGCCGCGGTCGAGGCCTTCGCGCGCGGGCTGG
>JAMNXK010000653.1 GCA_023653245.1 Tagaea sp. | reverse complement strand
CAGCCTTGGACCGGCCTCTCCTTCGACAAGCTCAGGATGAGGCCTACTTTCAAACCTCATGGTGAGCCAGTCGAACCATGAGGTCGGCAAGACGTTTCCACGAAAACGCATATTGCTTTAGGCCATGCCCATCAGCTGGGCGACTTCCGGCCAGCCTTGCCACATCATGTCGAGCGCCACGTAAAGGATCAGCAGGAAGCCGATATAGGCGATCCAGTGATGCTTTTGCAGCAGCCGCGCGATGAACACCGCGGCGACGCCCATCAAGATCACCGACACGGCCAAGCCGAAAATCAGGATCAGCGGGTATTCGCGGCTGACGCCGGCCACCGCCAGGACGTTGTCGAGCGACATCGACACGTCGGCGACGATGATCTGGATCACCGCGGCTTTGAAGGTCTTGCGCTCGGCGGTGGGCGCGTCCTTGCCTTCGAGGGTCAGCTCGCCCTCTTCCGCGTCGTGGGTGGCCTGTTCGCGGATTTCGCGCCACAGCTTCCACGACACCCAGAGCAGCAGCACGCCGCCCGCGAAGAGCAGCCCCACGATCTCCAGCAGCTGGACCGTGATGCTGGCGAAAGCGATGCGCAAGACCGTGGCGGCGACGATACCCACCATGACGACTTTGTTGCGCTGCTCGGGCGGCAGGCCCGAGGCCGCCATGCCGATCACGACCGCGTTGTCCCCGGCCAGGACCAGGTCGATCATGATGACTTGCCACAGCGCGAACGCGGCGTTGACGGTGAAGTAGATCGACAGGTCTTCGAACATGTCTTGCCCCCCGGGTCCTTCGCAAATAGCACGGCCGCGTTGGAGATTAGAAGCATTTGCGGGACGGTTCGCAGGTACCGCCACATGTTTCCGTGGAAATGGCCGGCTCGTAGCCGGACGGTTCGGCGGCGGCCGAAACGTCGATGGCCATCGCGTGCTATCGTCGCGTCGTTCGAAGCAAAGGAGCATGTCGCGATGGCCGAGCGGAAACTCACGTACGGCGAGTTGAACCAGGGTTTCGTCGTGGCCATCCGGATCGAGGCGAAGCCGGGCGAGGAAGACGCCGTGGCGGACGCGCTTGCCGCCTTGATCGAGCCGACGATGGCGGAGCCGGGGGTGAAACTCTTCTTGCCCTATCGCGCGCCGGCGGATCGGGCGGCCTTCTTCATATTCGAGCTATACGAAAACGAAGCCGGATGGGCCGCACATCAAGGCACGGCGCACTTCAAGGCGTTCGTCGAATCCACGCTGCCACGCATCGCCAAGCGCGAGCGAATCCCTTACGTGCCGTACGCGCCGGCATCGTAGCGTTCGGGCGCCGTCCGGGCCGGATACCCTTCGGTGCGCGTCAATTCCGCATCCTCGTTGGCGATCAATCTCTTGCGTAGCACGGCTTGACGCGCGCGCCCGGGCTTCCCAATTCCCAGGCATCATGACGACCTATGACGGATTTGCGGCGTCCCGCGCGGGCGAGACCGTTCCGCCCGACAGGATCGCCGCCCTCGACCGGCTCGAGCGCTTCGCCCGGCTGATGGACACCGCCGTGCGCATTCCCGGCACGGGGATCAGGCTCGGTCTCGATTCCGTCATCGGCCTGGTGCCTGGCATCGGCGATGCGATCACGGCCGCCTTCGCGACCTGGATCGTGGCCGAGGCAGCCAGGCTAGGCGTGCCGAAACGCAAACTCGCGCGCATGATGGCCAACGTGCTGATCGACGCGGGCGTGGGCGCCATACCCATCGCCGGCGATCTGTTCGACGTGGCCTTCCGCGCCAATTCGCGGAACTTCGAAATCCTCCGCGAACATCTGCGCAAAGGCTAGACTGGCCGCGATGCGCCGGGCCGTTCTCCTGGCGGTGCTGGCGCTTCTGGCGCTCGGCGCCGCGTATGTCTTCATGTCGCGCGGCGATCCGGCCGCGCGGGCGGCGCAATTCGCCGCCGCTCTGGCGCGGGAGACCGGCCGCCCGGCGAGTTTGGCGGGTCCGGCGCGGTTCGACGGCTGGTGGTCGCCGGTACTGTCGATCGCGCGCGTCGAAATCGCGGGCGTGGGCGCGCTCGACGCGATCGCGCTCGACGCCGACGGTGCCGGCACCGCGCGCGCCACGCTGTGGGGCCGGGCGGGCGCGCTGACCTTCGACGGCGCCCGCGCGCGGTTCGAAGCGCCCGATTTGACCCTCGAATTCGCGCGCGCGTCGCGGCGGCTGGAAGCGCGGACGCGCCTTGCGGGCCTGCCGCTCGCGCTCACAGGCCGCGCCACGATGGGGGGTCTGGCCGATCTTTCGGTCGAATGGGCGGGGATCGCGGGATCCGGCGGGCTCGACCGCGCGGGCGGGGTGACGCTCGCGGGCGCGTCTTGGCGCTTCGACGGGCGGCTGGACGGCGAGGACGCGCTGGAAGGGCGGTTGACCGGGACCGATCCGGCGCTCGGCGCCTTCGAAGCGCCGCTGCGCATCGACGCGGATACGATCGATATCGCCGACGCGCGTTTCGCCGCCGGCCGGGCGACGGTCGCGCGGCAGAGCGGGCGCTGGGCGCTCGATCT
>JAMNXK010000652.1 GCA_023653245.1 Tagaea sp. | reverse complement strand
TGCGGCGTCTGCGGATCCGGGTTCGGCGGCCGGTACCAGCGCACTTCGAGGCCGGGCGCGTTCAGCGCTTGCGCCGAGAGGCGCCCGGGCGGGTTGGGCAACGCGGCCGCCGCGGCGGCGGTCACGCGGGTCGGGATGGCGGTCATAGCTTCTCCTCTTTCTCGCGCGCGCCGAGCACGCCCGGAATGTCGCGTGCGCCGTGGAGAACGGCCAGGACGACCAGCGTGTCGTCGGTGACCTCATAGACCAGCATGAAGGGTACGTCGGGTACGATCAACTCGCGCGTCCCTTCGCGATGGCCAAGGCGCCCCGATCGCGGAAACGTCTTCAGTCGGAGGGCCGCCGCCGCGATCGCGCGGCGAACGGAACGTGCCGCGCGCGGACTGTCCAAGGCGATGTACCGGACGATCGCAGCAAGATCGGCGCGGGCCGCGTGCGAGACGACAAGCCGCACCTAGCGCGTCCAGCCGTGCTCTTTGTCGATCTCGGCGAACACATCTTCCGCGTCCACCACGCGACCGGCGCGAGCGTCGGCGATGCCGGCGTCGATGCGTTCGAGCTGGTAGGCGGTGAGATCGGCGTAGTCGCCCAACGCGCGCGTGACCACCCAGTTGCGCGAGCGGTCCATCGATTTGGCGATTCGGTCGAGCTTCTCGATCAGTGCCTTGTCGGCGCGAATGGTGATCGGGATCGTATCTGATGGCATATGTAGTCTCCTGTAATCGGATGTAATCACAATACCGGCATCGTGGGCAAGCAGCCGGTCTGTGGATAACCGGGACAAGTCGAAACGCCATTGACCTACAATATGTTGTGGCCCCAGCATCTGTGAGTACATAAAGAGAACTTTCCATTTGCCAGGGCGGCCGAAGGCGCCTAACTTCCAAGCCGCACCGACCTTTTTTCCGAGCCGCCATGCGCCCTCTCGCCGCCATCTCCCAGCAAATCTGGGACATGAAATACCGCTTCAAAGCGCCCGACGGGGCCGCGATCGACAAATCGATCGAGGACACCTGGCGCCGCGTGGCGAATGCGTTGGCCGAGGCCGAAGCGCCCGAGGCGCGCGCCGAATGGGCGGCGAAGTTCCGCACGGCGCTGGAGGATTTCAAATTCATCCCGGCGGGCCGGATCGTCGCCGGCGCGGGCACCGCGCGTCACGTCACGCTGTTCAACTGCTTCGTCATGGGCACCGTGCCCGACGACATGGCCGGCATTTTCGCCCATCTGCGCGAAGCGGCGCTGACCATGCAGCAGGGCGGGGGCATCGGCTACGACTTCTCCACGTTGCGGCCCAAGGGCGCGCCGGTGAAGGGCGTGGGCGCCGACGCGTCGGGGCCGCTGACGTTCATGGACGTGTGGGATTCGATGTGCCGCACGATCATGTCGGCGGGGCATCGGCGCGGGGCGATGATGGCCACGCTGCGCTGCGACCATCCGGATATCGAGGCCTTCGTCGAGGCCAAGCGCGAGCCCGGGCGCTTGCGCATGTTCAATCTCTCGGTCCTGGTCACCGACGCGTTCATGACGGCGGTGAAGGAGGACGCGCCCTGGCCGCTGACCTTCAACGGCACGGATTACCGGACGCTGCGCGCGCGCGAGCTGTGGGACAAGATCATGCGCGCGACCTACGCCTATGCCGAGCCGGGCGTGATCTTCATCGACCGCATCAACCGCGCCAACAATCTTTGGTACGTCGAGAATATTTCTGCAACCAACCCGTGCGGCGAGCAGCCCTTGCCGCCCTATGGCGCGTGCCTGCTGGGCTCGATCAATCTGGCCGCCCTGGTGCGCGACCCGTTCACGGCGCAGGCCGCCCTCGACGACGCCGAGCTCGAACGGATCGTTCCGTTGGCCATCCGCATGATGGACAACGTGACCGACGTGTCGCGCTTTCCATTGGAGGAGCAAGCCAAGGAAGCGCAAGCCAAGCGCCGCATCGGCTTGGGCGTGACGGGTCTCGCCGACGCGCTGATCCTGTGCGGACTGCGCTACGGCTCGGAAGCCGCCGTGGCGCAGACCGAGCGCTGGATGGCGCGCATCCGCACGCTGGCCTATTCGGCCTCGGTCGAACTCGCGCGGCTGAAGGGCCCGTTCCCGCTCTTCGATCGCGAGAAATATCTCCAAGGCGAAGCGATCCGCGCGCTCGAACCCGCGCTGCAGGACGCCATCGCCGCGCACGGCATTCGCAACGCGCTGCTCACCTCGATCGCGCCGACCGGCACGATCTCGCTGATGGCCGACAACGTGTCCTCGGGGCTGGAGCCGGTCTTCTCCTTCTCCTATATGCGCACCGTACTGATGCCCGACGGCACGCGGCGACAGGAGGAAGTGTCCGACCACGCCTACCGGCTCTACAAGCGGATGTTCGGCGAGCACGCGCAGCTGCCCGATTATTTCGTCGACGCGCAGCGCCTGACCCCGGCCGAGCACGTGGTCATGCAGGCCGCCGTGCAGAAATACATCGACGCCTCGATCTCCAAGACCATCAACTGCCCCGAAGAGCTTTCCTTCGAGGCGTTCAAGGACATCTAC
>JAMNXK010000651.1 GCA_023653245.1 Tagaea sp. | reverse complement strand
CATGGGCTTCGTCGAGGAGACGGGGGCCGCCCAGCATTATCGCGACGCGCGCATCCTGCCGATCTACGAAGGGACCAACGGCATCCAGGCCAACGATCTGGTGTTCCGCAAGATCGGCCGCGACGGCGGCGTCGCCTTGCGCGATTTCCTGGCCGAGATCGCGGCGATCGAAGCCGAGCTCGGGCGCGGCCCCGGCGACGATCTCGCCCGGCTGCGCGACACCCTCGCCGCCGCGCGCGACGCCTGTGCCGCCGCCGGCGAGTTCCTGGCGGGCGCCACGAAGACCGATCCGAACGCGGCCGCCGCCGCCGCCGTGCCGTTCCTGGCGATGTTCGGCGCGCTCGCGGGCGGCGCGCTGCTCGCCAAGGGCGCGCTCGCGGCCACGCGCCTGCTCGCGCGGGGCCCGGCGCGCGCCCAGTTCGCCAATGCGCGATTGCTGGTCGCGCGTTTCTACGCCGACCATCATCTGTCGAAAGTTCCGGCCGCGCTGTTCGCAATTCGCGAGGGGGCGGCAAGCGTTCTGGCGGCGCGCGCGGCGGATTTCTAGCCACAGCGCGCAAGAAATTCGCACGCCCGGTCAAAATTTTCTTGCGCTGCGGGACGAATGGGCCCACATAGGGAACTCAAATGCGGGGGCGACCGACATTTCATCGGTCTGCCCCCGTTTCGCAATCGTGTCCCCGCAAGGATGGGGATGGTTTGGGGGTGTGGACAAGGAATGGCGAAGAACACGGCAATGCGCAATTTGAAGATCGTCTCCGGGGATCGTCCGGCGGCCTCTCCCCAAGCCCTCAAATCGCGTGAGACCGTCGAGCCGGTCCTGTCCACAAACCCCGCCCCCGAGCAAACGGTCGCCAAGGACCATTTCGTCGAGCGCAACGGCGTCAAATTCGCCGGCACCCATCTGCTGATCGAGCTTTGGGGTGCGAAGCATCTCGGCGATTCCGCGCGCACCGAAGCCGCCTTGCGCGACGGGGCCGTCGCCGCCGGTGCGACGATCCTGCACTGCCATCTGCACCATTTCGGGCCCGACGCGGGCCTGTCGGGCGTGCTGGTGCTGGCGGAAAGCCACATCTCCATCCACACTTGGCCCGAGCGCGAATACGCCGCGATCGACGTGTTCATGTGCGGCGTGTGCGATCCCTACAAGACGATCCCGGCGATCAAGCGGGCCTTCGAGCCCGCCTCGGTCCAGATCGTCGAGAGCCGCCGCGGCGTGATGGTCTAGGCGCGGGCGCCGCGCGGATGACCGCCAAAACCGACTGGTTCCGGGAGACCCTGTACCCGCACGTGGCGCAGAGTTTCGCCATGGGCCGCGTGCTGTTCCGCGAGCGCTCCGCGCATCAGGATCTCGTGATTTTCGAGAACCCGGTTTACGGACGCGTGCTCGCACTCGACGGCGTCATCCAGGTCACCGAGAAGGACGAGTTCGTCTATCACGAGATGATGACGCATGTGCCGATCCTGGCGCATGGCCGCGCCAAGCGCGTGCTGATCGTCGGCGGCGGCGACGGCGGCATCTTGCGCGAGGTCTTGCGCCACAAATCGGTCGAGGCGGTCACGATGGTCGAGATCGACCGCGCGGTCGTCGACATGTGCCTGAAATGGATGCCGAGCATTCCGGGCAAGAGCTTCGCCGACAAGCGCACGAAGCTGGTCATCGCCGACGGCGCCAAATTCGTCGCCGAGACCGCCGAGCGCTTCGACGTGGTGATCGTGGATTCGACCGACCCGCAAGGGCCGGGAGAGGTGCTGTTCACCGCGGCCTTCTACAAGGCCTGCAAGCGCGTGCTGACCACGGGCGGCATCCTGGTCAATCAGAACGGCGTGCCCTTCCTGCAGGGCGACGAGCTGACCATGACCTATCGCCGCCGGCGCAAGGCCTTCAAGCACGCGAGCTTCTACGTCGCCGCCGTGCCGTCCTATTACGGCGGCTTCATGGCGCTGGGCTGGGCGACCGACGACATGAAGGCGCATCTCGTGCCCGAGGCGGCGATCGCCAAGCGCTTCGCCGCGGCGAAGCTCAAGACCAAGTACTACACGCCCGCGATCCACGCCGGCTGCTTCGCCCTGCCCGCCTTCGCCGCCGCCCATATTCGTTGATCGCGGCCGCGCGCGGCGGCAGAGTAGCGCGATGCGGCTATCGATCTTTACCGTGATGGACCATCACCCGGGCGGCGCGCGCTCGCTGCAAGCGCTCTATGCCCAGACGATCCGCGAGGCCGAGCTCGCCGACGCGCTCGGCTACGACACGTTCTACGTCGCCGAACACCATTTCCACGAGTACGGCGCCGCCCCCGATCCGTCGGTGATCCTGGGCGCCATCGCCGCCCGCACGACGCGTATCCGCTTGGGGCCGGCGATTTCGGCGCTCGTCTTCCGCTCGCCCGTGCTGGTCGCCGAAAGCTACGCGATGCTCGACACGCTTTCGGGCGGCCGGGCGGTGCTCGGCGTGGGCTCGGGCTATCTCAAGCACGAATTCGAAGGCTTCGGCGTGGATCCCGCCGCCAAGCGCGAGCTGTTCGGCCGGCAT
>JAMNXK010000059.1 GCA_023653245.1 Tagaea sp. | reverse complement strand
GGTGCCGCCGGGCTGTTGCCCGATTTCGTCGCGGCGGCGCAGGAACTGGTGCGCCTGGGTGCGGAAGCCATCACCACCAATTGCGGATTCCTGTCGCTGTTCCAGAAGGAACTCGCCGAGGCGGTGAAGGTGCCGGTGGCGACCTCCGCACTCATGCAAGTGCCCTGGGTGCAGGCGACGTTGCCGCCGGGCAAGCGCGTGGGCGTCGTGACGGTGTCGAAAAAGTCGCTCACACCCCGGCATCTCGAAGCCGCCGGCGTGCCGCTCGACACGCCGATCGCCGGTACGGAGAACGGCACCGAGTTTTTCCGCGTGCTGATCGAAGCGGCGAAACCCGATATGGACGTCGCCGCCGCCGAGCGCGACGTGGTCGGCGCGGGCGTCGATCTGGTTTCGCGCCATCCCGAGATCGGCGCGCTGGTGCTCGAATGCACCAACATGCCGCCTTACGCGGCGGCGCTGGCCGACGCGGTGCGGCTGCCGGTCTACGACATCCATTCGATGATCTCGTGGTTCCATCTCGGCCTGCGGCCGCGCGCGTTCGGCTAGTCAACGCGTCGAGGTCGGGAACAGGCCGAGCAGCTGGCGCGGCTGCTCGTTGGCGATCGACAGCGAGGTGATGGCGAGCTGGCGGCTGACCTGCAGCGCCTGCACGCGGGCCGAAGCCTTGCCGATATCCGCGTCCACCAGCACGCCCAGCGCGATCGTCTGCGCGTCGACGATCGCGTTGTTGAAGTTGGATTGCAAGGTCAGCTGCCGGCTCTCCGACGCGTTGGCCGCGAGGGAGCTCGCCACCGTGCCTTGGAAGCTCGTGATCGTGGCCAAAGCCGCGGTCGAGGCCGAGGCCGAAGACACCGAAACCGCGTTGAACGAGGTATAGGCCGCCGACACTGCGGACTGGGTGGAGAGGGTGAGATTGCTCGAGCTCACGTCGGCCAGGAACGTCTTCGAGACCGAGCCGTTGGACAGCAGATTGGCGCCGCCGAAATTCGCTTGCGTCAGGAAGTTGGAGATCTGGGTCTGCAAGGCGGCGAAGTCGATGGCGAAGAGCGTGCGCTGGTTGGCGGAGATCCCGCTATCGGCGAGCTGCACGGTCTTGGCGTAGAGGCTGTTGGACGCGTCGGACACGCCCGTCAGGGCCGCTTGGGTGACGCTTCCCAGACCCACGCCCGAGGCGAGCGAGCTTTGCACGGCCGTATAGGCCTGCACGTCGCCGCGGATGCCTTGCGCGACCGCGAAGGTCGAGGCGTCGTCGAACGCGTCGGCGACGCGATAGCCGGTCTGAAGCTGCTTGTTGAAGACCGAGAGCTCGGAATCGATCCGGCGCAGCGAAGCCAGCGCCGCCAGCGCGCCCGAATTCGTGTTCACCGACCCCGACAGCGAAACGCCCATGCCCGTCCTCTCGCCCCTTGCGGGGTCAAGAATGCGGTCCTACGGGCGCGTTCTCGCGCGAGGCGGCCTTCGGGGCCGCCCGCAAGTCCCAAGGCGTACATAGTGCGGCGGGTTTGGCCGCGCCGCAAGGGCGTGTAGTATCGTCGGCATGATCCCGGCCCATCCCATCTTCGCCCCGGCCCGCGCGTTTTGCGCGCGTTACGGCCTTCGTCTGCCGATCCTGCTCGCGCCGATGGCGGGCGTGCCCGCGCCCGAATTGTCCGCCGCGATCGCGCGCGCGGGCGGCATGGCGGCGTGCGGCGCGTTGCTGATGAAGCCCGACGCGATCCGCGCCTGGGCAAGCGACCAGCGTTCGCGCTCGAACGGCGCGTTCCAGCTCAATCTGTGGATACCCGATCCGCCGCCGTCGCGCGATCCGGCCAACGAAGCGCGCTTGCGCGACTTCTTGGGGAAGTTCGGTCCGGCGGTGGCGCCGGCGGCGGGCGACGCCGCGCCGCCGGATTTCGACGCGCAGTGCGAAGCCGTGCTCGACGCGGGCCCGGCGGTCGTGTCGTCGATCATGGGGCTCTATCCCGCGCCGTTCGTGGCGCGTCTGAAGGCCAGGGGTATCGCTTGGTTCGCCAACGCGACGACCCTCGCCGAGGCCAAAGCGGCGCGCGACGCGGGTGCCGATGCGATCGTGGCGCAAGGGGCGGAAGCCGGCGGGCATCGCGGCGCTTTCGATTCCGCGCGCGCGGAAGCCGAAGCGATCGGTCTGTTCGCCTTGCTGCCGGCGATCCTGAGCGCGGTGGACGTGCCGGTGATCGCCGCGGGCGGCATCGCCGACGCGCGCGGCATGGCGGCGGCCTTCGCGATGGGGGCGTCGGCGGTGCAGATCGGCACGGGTTTTCTGCGCACGCCCGAGGCCGGCATTCCCTCGGCCTGGGCGGACGCGCTGGGTGCCGCCACGCCCGAGACCACGCGGATCACCCGCGCTTTCTCGGGACGGCCGGGGCGCACGCTGGCGACCGAGTATGTCCGTGCCGCGGCGTCGCCCGACGCGCCGCCGCCGGCACCCTATCCGGTGCAGCGGGGGCTCACGCAAGCCATGCGCGACGCGGCGAACAAGGCCAACGACGTGTCGCGGATTCAGGCTTGGGCGGGGCAGTCGGCCGGACTCGCCAAGGCCGCACCGGCCGCCGATCTGGCGGCGGCGCTGTGGGCGGGAACTTGCGCGCGGCTGGCCGTACCGGTTTAGGCGACGCGCGGTTCGACCGCGCCCCAGTATTCGAGGGTTTCGTTGTCCGTCAGCGCCGGTGCGAGCACCAGCTCGAAGCCGTTGCGGATCGGGCCGAGGGACAGAGCGCCTTCCAAGCGCACCGGCGTGCGCTTGGCGCGCGCATCGAGGATCCCTTGCAGAAGCCGGTCGGCGTCGCGCCGCTCCAGCCACGTATAGGCGCCGTCGAGCCGCGCGCCCGGACGCGCGAAGGGCAGGACGCTGGGCACATTCTCGCCGACCTCGGCGAAGCGATAGGCGCCGGGCCGTCCGGCCTCGGTCGTCAGCCGGAACACGCCGGCGGCGATGCGCTCGCGCTCGAGCTGCGCGCGCAGCCGTGCCGCGCAAGGCAGGTCTTTGGCGCTGTCATGCGCGACCTCGTCGTCGCGCCAAGTGCGCGCGAACGCCTCGCAGGCCGATCCGTCCATCTTGCGCGCCATGGTTTTCCTTCCCGGGTTACGGGGGGTATATCCCATGCGCGCACGGTGCGAAATTACCGCTATTCTCGGTGAATTAGGTCGAGTTCGACCGTCAGGCTGCGGCCAATCCCGCCGCGTAACGCGCCAGCAGCGCGCCGCCGCTGCGCCGATCGTGGGTTTCGAGCAGCATGCCCACGAGATCGAAGGATCGGTAGACGTCGTGGAGAATGCGCGCGAGGACCAGCAAGCGCGCGTCGCTCAACCGGTCGAGGCGGTCGATGGCACGGATGTAGATGGCGGACTCGGCATAGAGCAGCTGGCTGCCCGCGCCGAACGGTCCGGCGCCGAAGACCAGCGGTTTGAGCTGGCGGCTGAAGGGCGCGACGAAACGATGGAGCATGAAGCCCAGGCGCCGCAATTCGACGTCTATGTCGCCGAACAACGCTTGACCCTTGTAGATCGGGATGAACCCGACTTCGACATCGACGACCAGCGCGTTCGCCGTCAGGCGCGGGGCGCCGCGCAAGACGTCAAGCTCGGCGCCCTGGACGTCGAGCTTGAGCAGGTCGCAGCCCTCTATCTCCGGAATGTCGTCGAGACGGCGGGTGAGGACCCGCTCGCGTCCGACCACCGGCAAGGGCATGTTGTGGAACAGATCGAGTAGCGCCGCGTCGGGCGGATAGAGCGACGAGGTGAGCGGATTGGCGCAGAGATGGAAATCGCGCGCCGTTCCGTCGCCGACGAACCAAGGCAGGTAACGCCGATTGCCCGATGCCTGCGCGTTGCGCGCCGCGCACGCGTCCGCGCGCGGCTCGAATCCAATCACGCGCACATCCGTTCCGTCGAGGAGCGCACGGTACGGATCGTCGACTCCCTCGTCCGACGCGGCGCCGACATCCACCACATCGACCGGCGCCGAAAGCCCGAGGATCGCCGAAAATGAAGACATATGGCCGTATACACGAAACTTCGCCGCGCCGCCCGGATCGTCGAGCCGCGTATCTTCGGTTTTTCGATGGCCTTCGTCGCAATTCTTGCGGCCGTCCGATCAGCCCCACAATTGAGCGTCGGGGGCGTGGACGCGGCTGCCTTCGAAGCGCAAGCCCGGATCGCGGTCGCGGTCGAGCAGCAAAGGTCCGTCGAGATCGACCCAGGTCGCACCCTGGGCGATCAAATGGGCGGGCGCCATGGACAGGGACGTGGCGACCATGCAACCGACCATGACCCGATAACCGGCGGCGAAGGCGGCTTTGCGCAGCGCCAGGGCTTCGGTGAAGCCGCCGGTCTTGTCGAGCTTGATGTTGATCGCTTCGTAGCGCCCGGCGACATGCGCGAGGCTGGAGACGTCGTGGCAGGACTCGTCGGCGCACACCGCCACCGGGTGCTCGCGACCGGCGAGGCCGGAATCGTCGCCGGCGTGCAAAGGCTGCTCGATCAGATCGACGCCGAGGGCGGCGAGCTTGGGCGAAAGATCGTCGAACAGCGCCGTGTCCCAGGCTTCGTTGGCGTCGACGATCAGGCGCGACGCGGGCGCGGCTTTGCGCACCGCCTCGACGCGCGCGAGGTCGCCCGCGCCGGTGAGCTTGAGTTTCAAGAGCGGCCGGTGGGCGGCGGCGCGCGCGGCCTCGGCCATTTTCTCGGGCTCGTCGACGCCCAAGGTGAACGCGGTGACCAAAATCTGCGGCGCCGACAGCCCCGCGAGCTGCCAGACGCGCTTGCCCGCGCGCTTGGCTTCGAGATCCCACAGCGCGCAATCGAGCGCGTTGCGCGCGGCCCCGGCGGGCAGCGCTTTCTGCAATTCGTCGCGTCCGCCGCCGCGCTCGATCAGCGCGCGCGCGCCGTCGATTTGGGCCAGCACGGACTCCACGCTTTCGCCGTAGCGCGCGTAGGGCACGCATTCGCCCGCACCCGCGGCGCCATCTTGCGTCACGCGCGCGACCACGACGACCGCTTCGGTCTTCGACCCGCGGGAAATGCGGAACGCGCCGCGCAACGGCCAGACTTCGCGCGCGAGGGCGAGCGTGCGCGTCATGAGAGCCCTTTCCGACCAAGTTGAGCCACTTGTGTCGGGCGCCGGCGCGCGCGATCCGCGCGAAGCGGCCCGAAGCCGATAGTGGTTCTATCGGCAAGGGCCGCGACAAAGCGGGCGCCCGCCGGGGCCCGACCCGAAGGGCCACGGCCTTTTTCGTCGTGGCGGCGTCGAAGGGCTCGCGCGTAGCCACCGCTACGCGCCTTCGCCCTTCTTCTACCCACGACGAAAAATTCCTGTGGCACAAGTGACTCCACTTGGTCGGAAAGGGCTCTAAATCTTCGCGAGCTTGGCCACGAGCGCGTCCACGCCCGTGCGGCTCGGATCGACGCATGGCAGACCCAGCTTGTCGGCGGTGGATTTCAGCGCCCGCTCGGCCGCCTTGGCGGTCATCTTGGAGGTGTTGAGGCTCACGCCCACGCATTTGGCTTTGGGATTGGTCAGCCGCGCGTGCGCGACGTTGACCTCGATGCACGTCTCGATCTTGGGCAGTTTGTAATGCGGCAGGCCGCGCATATGCGGCCGGCCGGGCTCGTGGCACATGATCAGCGCGTCGGCCTGCGCGCCGTGGATCAGCGCCATCGTCACGCCCGCATAGCTCGCGTGGAACAGCGAGCCCTGGCCTTCGATCACGTCCCAATGTTCGGGATGGTTGGCGGGCGACAGCGTTTCGACGGCGCCGGCGACGAAGTCCGAGACGATCGCGTCGATCGACCAGCCCGAGCCCGCGATCAGAATCCCGGTCTGGCCGGTGGCGCGGAACGTCGCCTTCATGCCCTTGGCCTTCATCGCCTTCTCCAAGGCGAGGGAGGTGTACATCTTGCCGATCGAGCAATCCGTGCCGACGGTCAGCACGCGCTTGCCCGCGCGCTTGGCGCCGGTGGCGATCGGGAATTCGCGGTTCGGGTGGCGCACGTCGATCAGGCGCCGTCCGTTGCGCGCGGCCGCCGCCGCGAGCTCGGGCACGTCGGAGAGCTTGTTGTGCAGGCCCGAGGCGAGATCCAGGCCCGAATCCAGCGCTTGGGTCAGCACCTCGATCCAAGCTTTCGAGATCACGCCGCCGCGATTGACCGTGCCTACGATCATGGTCTTGGCGCCCTTGGCGGCGGCGTCGCGGATCGTCAGGTCCGGGAACCCGCTATCGGCCTTGCAGCCGGGCAGGCGCAGCTGGCCCAGGCATTTTTCGGGGCGCCATTGGCCCACGCCGATCGAGGTCTTGGCGGCGAGGGCGTCGGCCGCGTCGCCGAGGAAAAGCAGGTAAGGGGCTTGGATATCCATGATGCGCCGGTTCTAGCATCGCCACCGGCGGCAGGCTAGACTCCGCCCCGCATGGACGACATCGCCGGCCGCCGCGTTCTGATCGTCGACGACGAAGCGTTCATCCGCGCCCTCTTGCGCCGGTGCCTCGCGCGCCTCGGCGTGGGCGAAATCCGCGAGGCCGGCAACGGCAAGGCGGGGCTGGCCGAGCTCAAGGAGTTCGCGCCCGACCTCGTGCTGTGCGATCTCAACATGCCGGGCATGGACGGGATCGAGTTCCTGCGGCTGCTCGCCGAAACCGCGCCCGAGCTGCCGATCCTGATCGTGAGCGGAGAGGACAAGCGCACGCTCGACGGCGCCTTGCGCCTCGCCAAAGGCCACGGCTTGGCGAGCGTCGGCGTCCTCGCCAAGCCGATCGAGCCCGAACGTCTGGCCCAAGCGATCGCACGGCTGCGCCCGACGTCGCCCGCGGATGCGAACGCGCCCGGCGGCTACGCGCCGACCGCCGCCGAATTCGCCGCGGCGCTGACCCAAGGGCGGATATCCGCCGTCTACCAGCCGAAGATGGAGGTGGCGAGCGGCCGCACCAGCTCGGTCGAATGCCTGGCGCGCTGGACCCACGCCGAACATGGGCCCGTGTCGCCCGGCGTGTTCGTGCCTTTGGCCGAAACCCACGGGCTGGTCGACGATCTGACCGAGGCGGTGATGCGCGCCGCGGCGCGCGAAATGGCGCCGATCTTCGACGCGCATCCGGATTTGCGTTGCGCGGTCAATTTCTCCTTCGACACGCTCGGGCGGCGCGACGGTTACGACTGGGCCGCGGGCGTGATCGAAAGTTCGGGCTTTCCGCCCGAGCGGTTGATCGTCGAAGTGACCGAGAGCCGCTTGGGCGAGGACGACCGGCGCACGCTCGAAACCCTCGCGCGCCTGCGCATGAAGCGCGCGCGCGTGTCGCTCGACGATTTCGGCACGGGCTACGCGTCGCTGGCGCGTCTCGAAGCGCTGCCGATCGACGAGCTCAAGATCGACCGGAGCTTCGTGGCCGGCGCCGCCGACGCGCCCGCCAAGCGCGCGATCCTGGAATCGGCGGTGGCGCTGGCCAAGCGGCTCGAACTCGTGTCGGTGGCCGAAGGCGTCGAGACAGCGTCCGATCTGGAAACCGCGCGCGCGGCCGGGATCGATCTCGCGCAAGGCTATCTGATCGCCCGGCCGATGGCGGCCTCGGCCTTGCTCGCCTGGCTTGCCGGCGGCGCGCGATAGGGTTACATGTAATCGACTTTTCGGGAGAGCCCGGCATGGCCACCACCGCCAAGCGCAAGACCGCACGACCGCAGAAGACCGAGCGACAGAAGAAGGCGGCGCGCGAGAAGGTGCGCGCGCATCGGGCGCGATTGCGCGCCCAAGGCTTGCGGCCGATCCAGTTCTGGGTGCCTGACGTGCGCTCGCCCGACTTCTTGGCCGAGGCAAAGCGTCAGTGCTTTCTCCTCAACGCGAGTGCGCAGGACAAGGAAGACATGGACTTCATCGAGGCCATCTCCATCAGGAACGAAGATTGAAGCGCGGCGAAATTTGGACGATCGCGGGCGAGAAGGACTATTCCGGCAAACCGCGCCCCGCCGTGATCGTGCGCGACGACGCGTTCGAGCGCCTCGAGTCGGTCACGGTGTGCAACTTCACGACCAATGCGATCGACCTGCCGGACATACGCGTTCAGGTCGAGCCATCCCCCCTGAATGGTTTGCACGAGGTGTCGCGTCTGATGGTCGAGAAGGTCACATCGGTCAGAAAAACGAAGCTGGGCAAGCGCATCGGCCGTTTGGGCGACGCCGACATGGCGCGCCTGGACCAAAGGCTGCTCGTCTATCTCGGACTCGCCGCGCCGCCGCGCGCGCGGGGCTCGGCATGACCGATTTCGTCCTTTCGGGCGGCAAGGTCGCCGACGGGTCGGGCGCGCCCGCGATCGCCGCCGACGTCGCCGTCGCCGGCGACCGGATCGTCGCGGTGGCGGCGCCCGGCACGCTGGCGGGCGGCGCGCGGATCGATTGCGCGGGGCGGATCGTCGCTCCCGGCTTCATCGACGCGCACACCCACGACGACGCGATCCTGCTCGATCTGCCCGACATGCCCATGAAGACGAGCCAGGGCGTGACCACGGTGGTGACCGGCAATTGCGGCGTGTCGGTCGCGCCCGTCGCGCTGCCGGGCGATCCGCC
>JAMNXK010000650.1 GCA_023653245.1 Tagaea sp. | reverse complement strand
GCCCACGCGGCCGCCTTCGCGTCCCTCGCCCACGCCGCGCGCGGCGCGGAGGCGCGCCACCTCCCCGACGGCGTCTTCGCGCGATTGCTCGACGGCTTGCCGCGCTTCGCGCGCGAAACCGCGCCGGAAACCGCTTCGCCCGTCGGCCAATGGCGCAACGACGGCCTGCATCACGTCTACGTGCCGCGCGGCATCGAGCTTCACGCGCTGGTTTGGCGCGCGCATGTCCCCGCCCGGCCGCATGTCGTCCAGCCCGCGGCGATGCGCGCCATCGCGACGGCGTGGTCGGAGCTGCTCGCGCCGTCCGACAAGCCGCTCGCCGAGCCGATCGCGACCGGCATGGCGGTGTTCGATTCGAGCGGCGTGCGCGCCGAATACGCCTTCGCCTGGCGCTTCTGGCCGGGCCAAGGCTGGCGGCCGGAGCCCGATGGCGGACCCGAGCCGGGCGCGATCGCGCGCGCGCGCGCCGCGCCATTCGCCGCGATGGGGGCCCTTGATCCCGTCTGCGCGCGCGGCGGAGCGGCGTGGCTCGACAATTGCGGCCGCTGCCAGCGCCACGCGCTGGGCCGGCGCGGCTTCGCGTTGCCGCTGGCGCTGTGCCGGCTCGACTGCCTCAAACCCGGGAGCCCCGCATGACCGACATGCTGCCCGTCAACCAAAGCTTAAATCCCGTTGGGCTATTGTCCGCCGCGATGGACGATACCGTTTTTCCCGTTCGCGAGGCCCCGGCCCGCGCCCCGCGCGCGCCGGCCCTTGCGCGCAAGATCGCCCTGCCGGCACCCGGCACGCAGCGCTGGGTCGTGCGGCGCAAGGCGGCGATCGTCGAAGCGGTCCGATCCGGCCAACTCACCATCGACGACGCCTGCCGGACCTATAACCTCTCGCCCGAGGAATTCCTGTCCTGGCAGCGTCTGATCGATCGGCACGGTACCCGAGGGCTCCGGACCACCCGTTTGAAGGATTACCGGGTGGAAAAGACGAGTCAGAACAAAGGTTAAGCCTCTGACACGACTCTAGGAATCGGCGCTAGAGTCTTGTGAATCGGCAAAAATTTCCTACAAACTGGGAAAAAAGTGCCGGGTCTTAACCATCTGTTCACTCCCGTTACGTACAGTACATATCAAAGTTTGGGTAAATTTGTGCCAATTCCGGCACCGGATTACCCCAAACTTTGCTGATGTATCGGCCTTCGTCGACGGTCCGCGCGGACCGCCAAAAAGGCCCGTAGGGAGAGGTTGTCGTGGGCGGTTTTGGCGATACTTTGCGGCAATTGGGGCCGCTGCGTCTGTCGCTGCTGGGTGCGGTGGCGGTCGGTCTGCTCGGCTTTTTCTTCTTCTTCTCGATGCGCCTGTCGCAGCCGCCGATGGGGCTGCTCTATAGCGAACTCTCGGCGCAGGACGCGGCCGCGATCACCACACGGCTCGAGCAGCAGCAAGTCCCGTTCGATCTGCGCAACAACGGCAGCACGATTTTCGTGCCCGAGGACCGCGTGCTGCGCTTACGCCTGAGCTTCGCCGAAGCGGGGATCCCGCGCGGCGGCTCGATCGGCTACGAGATTTTCGACAAGGGCGAAACGCTCGGCCAGACCAATTTCATGCAGCAGCTCAACCATGTGCGCGCGCTCGAAGGCGAGCTCGCGCGCACGATCAGCGCGCTGCAGCCCGTGCAAGGTGCGCGCGTGCACTTGGTCGTCCCACGCCGCGACCTGTTCAACCGCGATCGCCAGGAGCCGACCGCTTCGGTCATCATCCGCATGCGCGACCCCGGCGCGCGCCTGCCGCGCCAGCAAGTCCAAGCGGTGCAGTCCTTGGTCTCGGCGGCCGTGCCCGGCATGCGCCCGGTGCGCGTCTCCGTGGTCGACGACCGCGGCAATCTGCTCGCGCGCGGGCAGGCCGAAGGCGAAGATCCGAGCGCGCTCAGCAGCTCGGCCGAGGAGTTGCGCCGCGGCTACGAACAGCGCTTGTCGCGCACGATCGAGACCGTGCTCGAACGCGTCGTCGGCCCCGGCAAGGCGCGCGCGGAAGTCGCCATCGATCTCGATTTCGACCGCATCGTCACCAACAAGGAAGACTTCGATCCCGACCGCCAGGTCGTGCGCTCGACCCAGACGGTGACCGAGCAGAACGAAGCCTCCGAAAGCGCGGCGCAAGTCACGGTGCAGAACAACCTGCCCGACAGCGGCCAGGACCAAGGCGGCCCGCGCACCACCAATCGCGGCAACCGCACCGAGGAAACCACCAATTTCGAGATCGCCAAGACGATCACCCAGCACATCCGCGAGCAAGGCGTGATCCGGCGCATGACCGTCGCCGTGCTGGTCGACGGCAATCTGCAAGGCACCGGCGCGGAACGCCAATGGCAGCCGCGCTCGGAAGAGGAGCTTCAACGCCTGACCGCCCTGGTGCGCAACGCGATCGGATTCGACCAGCGCCGCGGCGACACGCTCGAACTGGTCAATCTGCGCTTCTACGCGCCCGAGGAACTGCCCGTCGACACGACCGAGGCCGGGCTGTTCGACTTCTCCAAGCAGGACATC
>JAMNXK010000649.1 GCA_023653245.1 Tagaea sp. | reverse complement strand
GCCGCTTGCGCGCGGCGGCCGAGGGCGATTTCGTCGTGGCACTCTACAATCCCGCCTCCGAACGGCGCACGACGCTGCTGCCGCGCGCGCGCGAAGTCTTCCTCGCGGCACGGCCCGCCGCCACGCCGGTGGTGCTCGCGCGCAATCTCGGCCGCGACTCCGAGCGCGTCGAGATCGTCGAACTCGGCGAGGATTGGATCGCGAAGGTCGACATGCTCACGCTCGTGCTGATCGGCGCGGCGGCGACCAAGCGCGTGGCGACGGCGGAAGGCCCGCGCGTCTACACCCCGCGCGGCTATGCGGGAAAGCGCGCGCCATGACCGTGCATTTCATCGGCGCCGGGCCGGGTGCCCCCGATCTCATCACATTGCGCGGGCTCAAGCTCATCCGCGAGGCCGATCTCGTGCTCTACGCGGGCTCGCTGGTGCCCGAGGCGGTGGTCGCCGAGCGCCGCCCAGGCGTCGAAGCGATCGACACGGCGCCCTTGCATCTCGACCAGATCGTCGCGCGCATGAAGGACGCGCACGCCAAGGGCTGGAACGTCGCGCGCGTGCATTCGGGCGATCCGTCGCTCTACGGCGCCATCGCCGAGCAGATGCGCGCGCTCGACGAAGCGGGCATTCCCTGCGACGTCACACCCGGCGTGCCCGCGTACGCGGCGATGGCCGCGGCGCTGAACCTGGAGCTCACCTTGCCGGAGATCGTGCAGTCGATCGTGCTGACGCGCACGGCGACGCGCGCCTCGGCGATGCCCGAAGGCGAGGAGCTGGCGGCGTTCGCGCGCACGGGCGCGACGCTCGCCATCCATTTGTCGATCACCAACCTGGCCAAGGTGGTGCGCGCGCTCGAACCCGTCCTGGGTGCGGACTGCCCGACGATCGTCGGCTATCGGGTGAGCTGGCCCGACCAGGCGTTCGTGTCCGGCACGCTGGCGGATATCCGCGCCAAGGTGAAGGAGGCGGGCTTCACGCGCACCGCGCTGATCCTGGCCGGACGAGGGCTCTCCGCCGCCGGGCGGGCGTCCGGCAGCATGCTCTACGCCGCCGCGCACACCCACGTGCTGCGCAAAAAGTAGCGGCGCGCGCGCCCGGCTGGTAGGATTCGCCGATGTACTACGACGAAGCTTTCAACGCGATTCGCGACGACGCGCTGGCCAAACTGACCGGCGCGCTGCCCGAAGTGACCTATCTGATCGTCGGCGCCAACGACGGCACGCGCGGCGATCCTTTGTACAAGCACACGTCCCATCCGAAATGGCGCGGCACGCTGTTCGAGCCCTTGCCCGTGCCGTTCGAAGGACTGAAAGCGGCCTACGCGGACCGGAGGCGCGCGATCTTGCGCAATCAGGCGGTCGTCGCCGACGCGCCCGGCGGCACGCGCAAATTCTACAACGTGCCTTTTTCGTCGACCAATTCGTCGTTCCGCCGCGACGTGATCGCCAGGCATAGGAAGGCCGACGGATCCGCGAGCTTCGAAGAGCAGATGGTCGAGGTCGAGGTCGCCTGCGTGGCGCTGGACGAGCTGATCGCCGAGCCCGGATTCCGCGCCCCCGACGTGCTGCTGACCGACACCGAAGGCTACGACCATACGCTGTTCCAAGTCTGGTGGGCGCGCGGCTGGCGTCCGCCCTTCGTCGAAGTCGAGGTGATCCACCTGACCGCCGCCGAGAAGGTGGAGATCCGCGACGCCCTCGACGCGGCGGGCTACGAGATTTTCTGGTTCGAGACCGACATTTTCGCGCTGCGCAAGGATTCGTGCGGCGAAGGCGATCTTGCGCTCTATCGGCTCCTGCGCGACCAGGCGATCGCGACGTTCGGCCTCATGCAAATGGTCGCGGACGAGCGTCGGGCCCGCGGCTTCAATCCCAACGCACCAGCAGGCGGTTGACGTAGCGGTGCCGGGGCGTGTCGGGGATCGGCGATCCGAGCGCCGAGACCGGCAGCGGGCCGTCGATCAAATTGACGTCCGACGAGTTCGTATTGGGCCCGAGCCCGTAACGCGCCCACAGAATGCACCGCAAGCGATCGCGCGGCTGGAACCCGCGATGCAGCGCGCGCGTGTCGGCGACGAAGCCCGTACCGCGCTTGCCCAAGGTCGACGCGACGTGCGGCCCGAAGGCGGTTTCGACCAGCGTCACCGGCTGCGGCCATTGCGCGAGAAGATTGTTCACCGTCTCCTGATCCGGCGTCAGACGGCCCGCGGCGGCGGCTTCGGCGATCAACGCGTTCATGCCCGCGAGCGTATGGCTGCCGGGCAGAATCTGGTTGGGACCGTCGAACTCGGTGTCGACGTCGGTGAGGTAGACGAACAGGGTGAAGAAGCGGAAATCGTCGTCGTCGCGGTGGAAATGCTGGGATTGCGGCGGCCACGGCTCGCCTTGGACGGGGAAGGACCACCAGGCGCTCATCGAATAGAGCGTGGGCACGCAGCCTATCGCCGCCTCGACGAAATCCAGGATGTCGGCGCGATTGGCCAGCGCCATGGCGTGCGGCGCCTTCATCACCGTTTCCGGCCGGTAGGCGCAATAGCGCTGGCCG
>JAMNXK010000648.1 GCA_023653245.1 Tagaea sp. | reverse complement strand
GCCGCCCGCTTTCGCCGCCGAGATCGTCGCGCGCCACGCCGATCAGTGGAACTCCTACCCCACGCTCAACGGCACGCCGGCGCTGCGCGCGGCGATCAAGGGCTGGCTCGACCGGCGCTACGCCTTGGCCCCCGATGTAGTGAACGTCGAAACCCAGCTCGCCCCGGTCGCCGGGACGCGCGAGGGTCTGTTCGTGATCGCATTGCTCGCGGTCGACCGCGCCAAGCACGGCGAAGCCCCGATCGCGTTGATGCCCAACCCGTTCTATCAAATCTATTTCGGCGCGGCCGTGATGGCGGGCGCGCGGCCGGTCTATCTGACCGCGACCGAAAAGACCGGCTTCCTGCCCGATCTCGACGCGATCCCCGAGGAGACTTTGCGCCGCACGGCGATCTTCTATCTGTGCTCGCCGGGCAATCCGCAAGGTGCGGTGGCCTCGCTCGACTATCTCAAGAAAGCGCTGCGCCTTGCGCGCAAGCACGATTTCCTGCTGGTGATGGACGAGTGCTATGCCGAGCTCTATTACGGCCCGACGAAGCCCTCGGGCGGCTTGCAAGCGGCCGTGGCGCTGGGGCCGGGCGCGCACGGCCATGTGCTCGACAATCTCGTGTGCTTCCACACCCTGTCCAAGCGCAGCTCGGCGGCGGGTTTCCGCTCGGGCTTCGGCGTCGGCGCGCCCGCCACGATGAAGGCGTTCAATCGCCTGCGCAGTTTCAGCTGCGCGGGCACGCCCCTGCCGATCCAGGCGGCGTCCGCCGCTTTGTGGAACGAGGAAGCGCACGCGGTCCAGACGCGCGCGACCTATGCGCGGCGCTTCGAATCCGCCAAGCGCCATCTGAGCGGCTTGCCCGGATTTCGCGCGCCGGAGGCGGGCATGTTCTTGTGGCTCGACGTCGGCGACGGCGAGGAAGCGACGCGCAAGCTCTGGCGCGATGCGGCGATCAAGGTCTTGCCCGGCGCCTATCTCACCAAGCCCGAGCCGGACGGCTCGAATTCCGGGCGGCGCTATATCCGCGTCGCCTTGATCCACGACATCGAAATTTGCGACGCGGCCCTGGCGCGGATGGCGCAGGTGCTGCGGTGAAGCGGGAGTAGGAAGATGGCCATCGCGACCCGGGTTTCGAGCAATCTCTTCCCCGACGGGGCGGGCGCCTTCGTGCGCCGGCGCCTGGCCGAGCTGGCCGGAGCGGCGCTGGTTGCACTCGCCGCCCTGCTCGCGACGGCGCTGCTGACCTACTCGCCCGACGACCCGAGCCTGAGCCACGCGACCGACGCGCGCGCCGCCAATCTGCTCGGCGCGGCGGGCGCCGTCGCCGCCGATTTGCTGTTCCAGACGCTGGGTCTGGCCGCCGCGTTGATTCCCCTCGCGTTGCTCGCCTGGGGCTGGCGCTTGATCCGCTCGCGCGGGATGCGGCTTTGGTGGCTGCGCGTGGCGTTGCTGCCCGCGACCGTGCTGCTCGCCGCGATGGCGCTGTCGACATGGACGGCACCCGCCGATTGGCCGCGCCCGCTCGACGGCGGCTTGGGCGGCGTGGTGGGACGCCTGTTCCTGGCCAAGCTGCTGGCGCTGGGTGCCGATCTCGGCCAAGGGGCGGACATGCTCGCCTGGGCCGCGACCACGCTGGCGGCGGTGGGATTCGTGTTCGGCCTGGCCATCACCTGGGGCGAGTATCGCGCCGCCGCGTGGGCCGGCGGTTTCCTCGCCAAAGCCACCGCCAAGACCGGTGCGATGCTGTTCGCCGCCGGGGCCGCGATCGTGGCCAAGATCCGGCTGGGCGATCCGCGCGCGGCGCGCGCGCGCGAAAAGCGCGAATTGAAGCGCGGCCGCGCCGAGCCGTCTTTCGACGGATCGGCCGATCCCGTCCCGGAAATCGCCCCCGAGCCCGAGCGCCCGCGGCCCTCGCCGGCCGAGCTCGTCGAACGCCCCGAGCCCGCCGAAAAGACCAAGCCGGAGGCGAAGAAGAAGCCCAAGCAAGCGGCGCTCGAATTGGCCGTGCAGGGCGAATACATCGCCCCCTCGATCGAGCTGCTCGCCAAGCCCAAAGCCGCCAAGGCCGCGAGCGTGGACGAAACGGCGCTGGCGCAGAACGCGCGTCTGCTCGAAAGCGTGCTCGACGATTACGGCGTCAAAGGCCAAATCGTGAAGGTCCGCCCCGGTCCGGTCGTCACGCTCTACGAACTCGAACCCGCGCCGGGCACCAAGGCCGCGCGCGTGGTCGGCCTGTCGGACGACATCGCGCGTTCCATGTCGGCCATCGCCGTGCGCGTGGCCGTCGTGCCGGGCCGCAACGTGATCGGGATCGAACTTCCCAACGCCGCGCGCGAGACCGTGTTCTTGCGCGATCTGCTCGAACAGACGCTCGAAGACCGCCAAGCGGGCAATCTCAATCTCGGCCTCGGGCGCGATATCGGCGGCCAGCCGATCATCGTCGATCTCGCGCGCATGCCCCATCTGCTGATCGCGGGCACCACCGGCTCGGGCAAGTCGGTCGCCATCAACACGATGATCCTGTCGCTGCTCTACCGGCTCACGCCGGCCGAATGCCGCTT
>JAMNXK010000647.1 GCA_023653245.1 Tagaea sp. | reverse complement strand
GGCGGCTCAGGGCGAGGACGGTTTCGCCGTCGCCGGCGCCATGCTCGCCCTTTGGCTGTCGCTCAAGCCCGAATGGGCGGGCAAGGCCGAGCTCTGCGTCCATTTGCTGAGGGACGCGAAAGCGCCGGCTTCGGTCGCCCTGCTCGACCGGACGCTGGCCGAACTCCTGACGATCGAGCCCGCAGCGGCCGCTTTGGGCGTGGGCTACGACAACGCGCTGGCCGCGTTGCGCATGAGTTTGGCGCTGGCGGGCGAAGCGGCCGCGCTGGGCGAGACGGTTCCGCTCGTGCGCGCGCTCGTGGCCGCGCGCGGCGGCCGGGCCTTGCTTGCCCTCGATCGCGCGGCGCGCGAGCGTTTGCGCGCGGCATTGGCCTCGCCCGCGTCCTTCGCCAAGCGCGATCCGGCAGGCGAAATGAAACTGGCGCGCGGGCTCGGCGCGCGCATCGCGGCGTTGCCGCCGCTCGCCGGCGATCCGGAGATCGCCGCGGACCTGTCGCGCCGTTTCGCGCGCATGGTGGCGCCGGAGAGTCTCGAACCCTTGCTCGCGCGCGAGCAGGGTGTCGCGCGCAAGCTATTGTTGCTGCTCCAGCTCCACGCCGAGCTCGACGATCCGGGCGCCAGGCGCAGCCTGGAAGGGGCGCTGGCCAATTGGCTCGCCTATCGCGACTTCAAGGACGAGTTCCATTCGGTGGGGATGGCGACCGACGAGCGATCGGCACAGCTCGCCCAAATCGCGCATGCGTTCGGCGTGGCGTCGGTGCCCGAACCGCTCAAGCTGCGCTTCAAAGAGCTGGTGGCCGTGCATTTCGCGGCCCCCCAGGCGGGCGACCGGCGCATTTCCCCGCGCATGGTCGCCGGGCCCGAGGACAAGGTCCAGGTCCTGGGCCAGCGCGTGCCCTTGCGCAATTGGAGCGAGACCGGCCTGCTATTCGGCCCCGCGTCCCATTTGGCGCAGGGCCAGCGCTTGCAGGCCGGCGTGATCTTGCGCAACGCCTATCTCAATCTGGTGTTCGACGCCGAACTCGAGATCGTGCGCGTGGCCGACGGGCTGATCGGCGCGCGCTACGCGTGTCTGGACGCCGCCGCGCGCGCCAAGATCAAGACCCATTTCGCGCGCCGTTGATCCAGGCCACGATCGGACACCAGCCGGCCATCGCCGACATCAGCGGCAGAACCCCGAACAATCCCCACCAGCCGTCGCTGCCATGCAGATGCAGCGCGTTGGCGATCATCACGGCGCCCAACAGGAAGCGGGCCAAGCGATCGGTGTCGTCGATATTGCGGTCCATTTGCGTCCCCCCGAACGCGTTCCCCAATACCCCTTATGATGCGACGATCTCGCGCGTCGATCCAGCGCAAAAAACCCGCCGGCGGGAATTCCCACCGGCGGGCTTTCGCGGGACCGGGCGGTCAGGCCGCCTTGGCTTCAAGCGTGGCTGCGGGCGCGCGCGCGCCGACCGCGATGCGGCGCGGCTTCATCGCCTCGGGCACTTCGCGCACGAGATCGACATGCAGCAAGCCGTTCTCGAGCGTGGCGCCGGCGACGCGGATGAAGTCGTCGAGCTGGAAGCGGCGCTCGAAGGCGCGCGCGGCGAGCCCGCGATGCAGATAGGTGGCCGGCGTCTGCGTCTCGGCCTTTCGGCCGGCGATCAGCAGCTGGTTTTCCTGCTGCGTGAGTTCGAGCTCGGACTCGGCGAAGCCCGCCACCGCCATCACGATGCGGTACGAATCCTGGCCGGTCTTTTCGATATTGTAAGGCGGGTAGCTCGGCGCTTCGACGCCGCGCAGGCTCTCGTCGAGCAGACGCGACAGACGATCGAAGCCGACGGTCGAGCGGAACAAGGGCGAAAAGTCGAACTGAGTCATGATCCTATCCTCCTGGGAGCGATGGGAAGGTCGGGGCTCGCCACCATGGCCGAGCCCGGTCGTCGTTTCGTCCGCCGGCCCCGAGAGGGGCGCCGCCGGACACCCGGGCATTTAGGCGGCCGCATGCGCGCTTCAAGCCCCGCGGGATTTGCCTTTTCGCCGCGATGGAGGCAGGCTTTGCCTTCTGGAGAGGGGGCATGTCACCCAGCGAGATTCTGGCCTTCGGCGGACGCGGCGGGAAAAACCCGTTCATCGGACGCGCCTACGAGGAGACGCTCGGTCTTCTGATGTCGGCGCGGCATTATTGCGCTTCCGTGCAGCCGGGCGAGCGTCTGGCCGACGAGCGCGGTCAGCGCCTGCACCTCAATTGCGAAGCCATGCGCCTGACCACGCGCCTCGCGCAAGTGATGGCCTGGCTGCTCGCCCAGCGCGCGGTCGATTCGGGCGAGATGACGGCCGAGCAGGCGCGCGCGCCGAAATATCGGCTGGCCGCCCACGAGATTTGCCTGATCGATTCGACCGCGCGCGTGCGCGAGATGTCGCCCAAACTCGCCGAGCTGATGGCGCGCAGCCTGACGCTGTTCGAACGCGTCGCCCGGCTGGACGCCCAGCTCGACCAGGTTCACTGAACCCGGCTACCAATCCCGCCAAGCCTCGCGCAGCGCCGCGAAGGCGAGCTTCTTGG
>JAMNXK010000646.1 GCA_023653245.1 Tagaea sp. | reverse complement strand
TCGCGCATCGCCATGTTCATGGAAGGCTTCGTGCTCGACGCGCTGGTCCGGCCGCGCCATCTGCCCGTGCTCGCGGCCTTCATGTCGCGCGGACCCGGCCCGAAGGTGGTGATCGACCATTGCGCCAAGCCCCGGCTGCGCGATCTCGGCGGCTCGTCCAAGCAATGGGAGGCGGACATGGCCGCCTTGGCCGCGCGCGGGGCGTGGTGCAAACTGTCGGGCTTGATCACCGAAGCGGCCGAGGACTGGACCGCGGCCACGCTCGAATCCACGGTGCGCTTCGTGCTCGAAACCTTCGGGCCGGAGAAACTCATCTGGGGCAGCGACTGGCCGGTGGTGAATCTCGCCGGCGGTTACGACAAATGGCACGCCGCCGCGCGCGAGCTCGCCGGCCTGCATCCGCGGATCTTTGGCGAGAACGCGCACGAGTGCTACCTGTCCAAGCGCGGAAGGAATTGGTGATGCTGAAGGGAATCGATCCCGTCCTGTCGCCCGATCTGTTGTGGGTGCTCGCGGCGATGGGCCATGGCGACGATCTCGCGCTGGTCGACGCCAATCATCCGGCCGAGACGATCGCGGCGCATACGACGAGCAAGCGCCTGGTGCGCCTGCCCGGTCTGACGATGGAGCGCGCCGCGCGCGCGATCCTGACGCGGCTGCCGCTCGACGATTTCGAGCCCGCGCCCGCAAGGCGCATGGAAGTGGTCGGCGCGCCCGCCGAGATTCCCGAGGTTCAGCGCCTGGTCCAAGCCGAGATCGGGCCGGCGCCGAAGCTCGTCGGGATCGAGCGCTTCGCCTTCTACGAAGCCGCCAAGAAGGCCTTCGCGGTGGTGCAGGCCGGCGATCCGCGGCCCTACGGATGCTTCCTGCTGCGCAAGGGCGTCATCGCCGCGCCGTGAGCGACGACCCGGCGTCGCGCGGCAGCGTCGCGTAGACGAGCGCGCACGCCGCCGCGACTCCGCCGACGGCCAGGAACGCCGGCGCGAATTGGCCGGGCCCCGAAGCGCCGGTCGGCAAGCCGCCCGACGCCATGTCGAGGGCGATCGCCGCCAGCGTGATGCCGATCGAGCCCGACAGCTCGCCCAGCACGGCGACGAAAGTCGTGGCGCGCG
This sequence comes from Tagaea sp., assembly GCA_023653245.1. Next base: position 1,441 of record JAMNXK010000646.1, on the reverse strand, counting down.
ACATCTTCTCGGGCGGCATATCGGCGAACAAGACGGCGTTCGAACTCGTGAACTGCAGCGAGCGCGAGAAGCCCGCGGCGATCAGGATCGCCGTCATCGCCCAGGCGGGCATCGCGGCGTCGAACAGCACGGGCACGGCGACCAGCGTACCGGCCAGCAGCCCGTTGAACACCAGCACGTTCCAAAACCCCGCCGCGCGCAGGATCGGCGGCGCGCAGAGCTTCATCATGAAGGCGCCCAAGGCCGTCGCGAAGGTGATCAAGCCGCTCTCGAACGCCGTGCGCTCGAATCCCAGCTGGATCAGCAGCGGCAACAGGAAGGGCGTCGCACCCGCGCCGACGCGGAAGAAAAACCCGCCCATCACGCCGATGCGGAACGTCGGAATGCGCAGCAGCGCCAGATCGAGCACGGGCGAAGGATGGCGGCGCGCGTGACGCACGTAGAGGATCAGCAGCAGCGCGCCCATCGCGATCGCGGCGATCGCCAGCGCGCGGTCGGCGCGCGCCACGCCGACCGTGGTCACGCCGGTCAGCGCCAGCGCCAGGCCGGGCCCCACCAGGAAGAATCCCCGCGCGTCGAACGCCTCGCGCAGATCGGCGCGGATCTGCGGCAGGCGCCACAAGGCCGCCGAGATCCCGAGCAGCGAGAACGGCACGTTGAGCCAGAATATCCAATGCCAAGTCAGATACGTGGCGCAGAAACCGCCCAATGGCGGCCCCAGGATCGGCCCGACGAGGGCGGGCATCGTCAGCACCGCCATGGCGCCGATCAGCTTGTCCTTCGCCACGCCGCGCACGACCACGAGGCGCGCGACCGGGATCATCATCGCCCCGCCCGCCCCTTGCACCACGCGCGCCGCGACCAGCGTGCCGATGCCGGTCGAAAACGCGGCGGCGATCGAGCCCAACGCGAACACCGCCATCGCCCAGCAGAACACCGTGCGCGTGCCGAAGCGGTCCGCGACCCAGCCCGACGCGGGCACGAACACGGCCAGCGAAATCAGATACGAGGTGAGCGCGAGCTTGAGATCGACCGGATCGGCGCCGAAATCGGCGGCGATCGAGGCCAGCGCCGTCGACAGCACGGTCGCGGACAGGTTTTCGACGAACAGCGCGCTCGCGGCGATCAGCGGCACGCTGCGCGGCAGATCGCTCAATAGGGCAATCCCACGTAATTCTCCGCGAGCGCTTCGCGCGCCGCGCGCGAGGCGAACAGATAGTCGAGCTCGGCGGTCTGTATGCGCCGGCCGAAATCCCCGCCCTCGGGAAAATCGTGCAGCAGATTGGTCATCCACCACGAGAAGCGCTCGGCCTTCCACACCCGGCGCAGCGCGCGCGCGGAATAGGCGTCGAGCCCCGCCGGGCTCCGCTCGCCGTAGAACTCGATCAGCGCTTCGGACAGATAGCGCACGTCGCCGACCGCGAGATTGAGGCCCTTCGCG
>JAMNXK010000645.1 GCA_023653245.1 Tagaea sp. | reverse complement strand
GCATGCTGGCCGGGGCGACGATCACCGACGCGGCGCGCGCCGCGGCCGACGCGCTGCTGGCGGGCGAAGCGGCGTGAGCGCCAAGAAGAAAACCGCCAAGGATTTCTCGGCCGTCGCGGTCGAGGATTTGTCGCCCGCGCAAGCCGGCGCGGAGCTCGCGCGCCTGGCCAAGGCGATCATGCGTCACGATCTCGCCTATCACGCCAAGGACGCCCCGCTGATCGCGGATTCCGAATACGACGCGCTCAAACGCCGCAACGACGCGATCGAGAAGCGCTTTCCACTGCTCACGCGCGGCGACTCGCCGTCGAAGAAGGTCGGCGCGCCGGCGGCCGCCGGCTTCGCGAAGATCCGCCACGCGGTGCCGATGCTCTCCCTCGACAACGCCTTCGCCGACGACGACGTGCGCGAGTTCGGCGCGCGCGTGCGGCGATTCCTGAGCCTGACCGAGGACGCGCCGCTCGTATTCTCGGCCGAGCCCAAGATCGACGGGCTGTCGATCTCGCTGCTCTACGAGAACGGCGCCTTCGCCAAGGGTGCGACGCGCGGCGACGGCGAGGAAGGCGAGGACGTCACCGCCAATCTGCGCACGATCGCCGAAATCCCCGCGAAGCTGAAGGGCAGAGCGCCCGAAGCGATCGAAGTGCGCGGCGAGATCTACATGACCCGCGACGATTTCCTGCGCATGAACGACGCGCAGGAAAAGGCCGGCGACAAGAGCTTCGCCAACCCGCGCAACGCGGCGGCCGGTGCCGTACGCCAGCTCGATCCCGCGATCACCGCCAAGCGGCCGCTGAGATTCTTCGCTTATACGCTCGGGCGCTACGAAGGGCCGGCGATCGAGACCCAGGCCGAGCTGATCGCGCGCCTCGCCGCCTGGGGTTTCCCCGTCAATCCCGAGACGCGCGGCTGCGCCGGCGAAACCGAGCTGCTGGATTTCTACGCGGCGATCGGCGCCAAACGCGCCGAGCTGCCCTACGACATCGACGGCGTCGTGTACAAGGTCGACCGCTTCGATCTGCAGCGGCGGCTGGGCTTCGTCGCGCGCTCCCCGCGCTGGGCGATCGCGCATAAATTCCCGGCCGAGCGCGCGGCGACCAAGCTCGTGAAGATCGAGATCCAGGTGGGCCGCACCGGCGCGCTCACGCCCGTCGCGATCCTCGAACCCGTGAACGTGGGCGGGGTGATGGTCGCGCGCGCCACGCTGCACAACCAAGACGAGATCCGCCGCAAGGACGTGCGCGAGGGCGACACGGTCGTGCTTCAGCGCGCCGGCGACGTGATCCCGCAGATCGTCGAGGTCGTGCTCGACAAACGTCCGAAGGACGCGAAGGAATTCCCCTTCCCCACCGAATGCCCGATCTGCAAGTCCAAGGCGATGCGCGCCGAAGGCGAAGTCGTCTGGCGCTGCACCGGCGGCCTGTCTTGCGACGCGCAAGTCGTCGAGCGCTTGCGGCATTTCGCCATGCGCACGGCCTTCGACATCGAAGGCTTGGGCGAGAAGAACGTGGAGGAGCTGCACTCCCTGGGCTGGCTCAAGCGGCCGGGCGACGTGTTCCGCATCGCGGCGCATCGCGACGATCTCGCCAAACGAGACGGCTGGGGCGAAAAGTCGGTCGAGAAATTGCTGGCGGCGATCGAGGCGCGGCGGCGCGTCCCCCTCGACCGTTTCGTGTTCGCGCTCGGCATCCGCCAGGTCGGCGAAGCGACCGCGCGCCTGCTCGCCCAGCACTACGAGACCTTGCCCAAATGGCGCGACGCGATGATCGCCGTCGCCGGTGGCGACGAGACCGCGCGCGCGGAATTGCTCGCCATCGATCAGGTCGGCGCGGCGCTCGCCGCCGACATCGCCGCCTTTTTCGCCGAGCGGCACAATCTCGACGCGCTCGACGATCTCGCGCGCTTCGTCGACGCCGTGCCCTTGGCGAAGCCGAAGAGCGACTCGCCCGTCGCGGGCAAGACCATCGTGTTCACCGGCACGCTCGAGAAAATGAGCCGCGACGAAGCCAAGGCGCGCGCCCAAGCGCTGGGCGCCAAGGTCGCGGGCTCGGTGTCGAAGAAGACCGATCTGGTCGTGGCCGGGCCCGGTGCCGGCTCCAAACTCGCCGAGGCGGCCAAGCACGGCGTCCGGGTGATCGACGAAGACGCATGGATCGAACTTGCGGGGATGGAATGAAGCTCCACGCCCTCGCGCCGGACGGCACGCTCGTCTTCGTCCACGACTACGCGGGCGAGGAGCTGGGCGAAGACTACGCGCTGGCGGACATCGTCGAGAATTTCGCCCTGGGAAAATTCGAGGGCGCGACGCTCGCGCTCACGCGCAAGGAATTGCGCGACATGAAGAATCTCGCCGACGCCTATTCCTTCGACCATCCCGAAGGCTTCATCGAGATGTGCCTGGAAATGGCGCGCGTCGCCGCGACCTTGCCGGGCGAAACCGTGAGCTTCGTCTCGGAATTCGGCTAGGGCTTGATTCCGCCTGAGAATTCCTCTAGTCCTCTATAGGAGTTGGAGGAACGCTATGGAATTGGCCGGAGCCGGCGATCGCCGGCTGCCCATC
>JAMNXK010000644.1 GCA_023653245.1 Tagaea sp. | reverse complement strand
TTCTTCGGCGCGCTCACCGCGACCATGGCCGACCGGCGCGCGCATTGGTCGGCGGACGACATCGACGCGCGCTTCGATTTCGGCGTGCGCAGCGCCTATGCGCGAGGGCTGGCCGCCATCCGCACGCATCTGGACAGTTTCTCGCCGCAGGCCGGGATCTCCTGGCCCGTCTTCGCCAATTTGCGCGACCGCTGGGCCGGCAAGGTGACGCTCCAGGCCTCGTCGATCGTGTCGATGGACGCTTTCGCGGGCGACGAGGGCGTGGCGCTCGCCGATCTGGTCGCCAAGCATGGCGGCCAGCTCGGCTGCGTGACGCGCATGGCCGGGGAGGATCACGCCGGCGTGCCGGCGGGTTTCGACGAGCTGATGGAGAAGGTGTTCGCCCTGGCCGAGGAACGCGGACTCGATCTCGATCTGCACGTGGACGAGACCGACGATGCGAGCGCGCGCACGCTGATCCGCATCGCGCGCATCGCCCTCAAGCGAAAATTCAAGGGCAAGATCCTCGCCGGCCATTGCTGCTCGCTGGCGGTGCAAGAGGACGAAGCGATCGCCGAAACGGTGAAGCTCTGCGCCGAGGCGGGGATCGCCGCCGTCTCGCTGCCGATGTGCAACATGTATCTCCAGGGCCGCGCGGGCGGCCGCACGCCGCGCTGGCGCGGCGTCACCACGCTGCACGAAATGCGCGCGGCCGGCATGAAGGTCGCCGTCGGCGGGGACAATGTGCGCGATCCCTTCTACGCCTATGGCGACCACGACATGGTCGAGACTTTCGTCCAGGCCGTGCGGATCCTGCAGCTCGACCATCCGCTCGACGGCTGGGCGCTGGCCGCAACCGCGACACCCGCCGACATCATGGGCTTGCCCAAGACCGGAAAGATCGAGAAGGGCGCGCCCGCCGATCTGATCGTCTTCAAGGCGCGGAGCTGGTCGGAGTTCCTGTCGCGCAACCAAGCCGACCGCGCGGTGATAAGGGGCGGCAAGGCGATCGACACGACGCCGCCCGATTTCGCCGAGCTCGACGCGCGCGTCGGAGCGGCGTGAGATGGACGGTGCTGGATACGGCTACGATCTCGCCGGCCTCAAGCGCGCGCTCGCCGGCATCGAACTCATCGACGATCCGCAGATCGTCCGGCTCAAGAGCCGCGATTTCTTCTGGTACTCGCCGATCCTGAAGGCCGAGCTCAACAAGAAAAGCGCCGACCTGGTCGCCGTGCCCAAGGATCAGGACGAGGCCTTGCGCGTGCTCGGCGCGTGCGCGCAGTTCCGCGTGCCCGTCATCCCGCGCGGCGGCGCCACCGGGAATTACGGCCAGCTCGTGCCCTTGCAAGGCGGCGTGATGCTGGCGACCGACGGACTCGACCGCACGGTCTTCCTCAAGCCCGGCATCGGGCGCTTCGAAGCGGGCGTCAATCTGGTCGAGATCGACAAGCGCGCGCGGCCCAGCGGCTGGGAATTGCGCATGCATCCGTCGACCAAGCGCCAATCGGCGCTCGGCGGCTTCGTCGCCGGCGGCGCGGCGGGCGTGGGCAGCGCCATGCACGGCCAGCTGCGCGATTGGGGTGCGATCCCCGCGCTCAAAGTCGCGACCTGCGAGCCCGTGCCGAAGGTCGTCGATCTTCGCGGCCGCGACGTCGCCAAGGCGACGCACGCCTACGGCACGACCGGGCTCATCCTCGAAGTCGAGATCGCGCTGGTCCCGGTCTGGCCGTGGTGCGACGCGACCATCGCCTTCGACGATTTCATGGACGCCGCGCGCTTCGGCCAGGCGCTGGGCGAAGCCGATGGCATCGTGAAGAAAGAGATCGCGATCGTCGCCTGGCCGATCCCGTCGCTGTTCAAGGGCCTCAAGGCGGAGTGCCCCGAAGGCAAGGCCGTGGCGTTCGTGATGGCCAACGCGGGCGACCGCGGCCCGATCGAAGCGCTGGCGGCCGAGCACAACGGACGCTTCACCTCGTGGCGTCCCACGCCCGACGAGACCGATCCCGCGCAGACGCCGCTCTACGAATATTGCTGGAACCACACCACGCTGCAGTGCCTCAAGACCGACAAGGGCGTGACCTACCTGCAGACCGTGTTCCCGATCGGGCGGAATCTCGAGGTCGTCGCGGCGATGCACGCGAAATACGGCGACGAGGTCATGCTGCATCTCGAATTCCAGCGCCGCTTAGGCCGGGTGAATTGCTCGGCGCTGCAAGTCGTGCGCTGGACCACACCCGAGCGCCTCTACGAGATCATCCGCGACCACGAGGCCGCCGGCTGCGTGATCCCCAATCCCCACACTTACGTGCTCGAAGACAAGGGGCCCAAAGTGATCGCCCAGGACCATCAGCTCGAATTCAAACGCGCCGCCGATCCGTTCGGCCTGCTCAATCCCGGCAAGATGCGCCGCGCGAGCGCCCCATGAGCGCCAATCTCTGGTCCGATCCGCCCGCCCCGCCCGAAGCGCGGACCGATTGGGCGGCGTTCAAAGCGTTGATCCCCGGTGTCGCGACGATCGAGGAACCGGCGCTGGTCAAGCAGAAGAGCCGCGATTTCTACTGGTACTCGCCGGTCCTGAA
>JAMNXK010000643.1 GCA_023653245.1 Tagaea sp. | reverse complement strand
GACGCGATGCAGCCCGGGTTGTTGCGCGACGGCGCGCCCAACGCCAGGAACTGCGCTTCCGGCACGCCCAGAGTCTGGTTGATCTGGTTGGCACGCTGGAAGGCGACGGTGGTCGGCTGGTTGTTGCGCTCCTCGATGCGGGTGAGGAAAACGTCCGAGATGGCATGGCGGTTGTGGTCGAGCGAGACCTCCGCCCCCGTCGGGGCCTTGAACTTCAGGCCCGACAGCGCGCGCTGGAACGCCGCTTGGCCGCCCGACAGGTCGCCGTTGACCTGCTTGAGCGCCAGGATCGCCGCCATCGTGTTGGTCGCGAAGTTGACCGCGTGGATCGACGGGTTGGGGAACGCGCCCGGCATGCGCCGGTAGCGGGCCACGAACTCGTTCCATTGCGGATCGTCGATCACGTCGGCGACCGGGCCGGCGGACACCATACCCACCATCAACCGGCGATGGGGACCGCGCGCCGACATCATGGTCGAATCGGCCATGATCGAACCGCCGATGAGCGGCAGATTGCCGCCGGCTTGGGCGTATTGCGTCATGAACGCCAGACCGTCGGTGCCGCCGTGCACGACGACGAGCGCCCCCGAGCTGCGCGGAATCTGCGCGATCTGCGAGGCGAAGTCAGTGGTGCCCAAGGGCGACCACAGGTAATTCGCCTTGCCGCCCAGACGGCAGAACTCGATGCTGAAGCCGAAGACTTGCGCGTAGGGGAAGGCGTAGTCGCCGGAGACGACCGTGACTTCCGAGACGTTCAGCGTGCGGCGGACATAGGTGCCGAGACCGGCCATCCATTGCGTGCCGTCGGTGTTGAAGCGGAAGAAATTGCGCGACGGGTTGCGCAACGTGGTGTCGGCGGCGCCCGAGCCGCCGTTGATGATCGTCTTGCCGTTCAGCGTCGCCGAATAGTCCTTGAGCGCGATGCCTTCCGCGCCGGACAGCGGCCCGATGATGAAGTCGACGTTGTCCTGCTCGATCAGCTTGCGCGCGCGGGCGAGCGCCACGTCGGCCTGGGCGTTCGAGGATTCGCGGATCCATTCGATGCGCCGGCCGCCGATGGTCATGTTCTCGGCTTGGAAGAGCATCTCCATCGCGCGATAGGCGTCCTGTCCGCCAGTGGCGAACGGACCTTCGAGCGTGGCGACCGAGCCGATGCGGATCGGCGCGTTTTGGGCGATCGCAGGCGCCTTGATGGCGCCGGCGGCGGCCGCCGTGACGGCGAGCGCACCGGCCCCTTTGAGGGCGGTGCGGCGGTTGAGACGAAGCGACATAGGGGGTTCCTCCTGTTTTGCGGTTCCGGGATTTTTTGCGACGGGCGGCGCGGAACCTCGCCGCCGCCCGCGCGTTGGGGGCGGACTCAGCCGGGCTTCGACCCGGGCTTGGCCCAGGTCTTCGGCGCGGATTTCGACCTCATGTAGGCGTAGGCGCGTTTGGCGAAACCGATCACGCCGTCGGGCGAGACCAGCACGATGACCAGGAACACGACGCCGATCAGCGTGTTGAAGCGGTTGCGGTCGTAGATCGTGGCCGCGAACGTGTCGAAGAAGGCGAAGATCAGCGAGCCGATGAAGGCGCCGATCGGATGGCCCAGGCCGCCGATCACGCTCATGATCAGCACGTTGACCGTCGCCCCCAAGCCCACCGTGCCGGGCGAGATGCCGATATTGTAGATCGTCATCAGCACGCCGCCGCAGCCGGCGATGAAGCCCGCCACGCCGAACGCCGCGATGCGATGGAGGGCGACGTTGTAGCCCAGGGCGGCGATGCGCCGCGGATTGTCGCGGATGCCCTGCAGCACCAGACCGAAAGGCGAGCGCACGAGATACAGCACGCCCGCGTAGAGCAGCACGGCCACCGTCAGTGCCACGTAGTAGATCACCAGCGGATGGCGGAACGGCTGGCCGAACACGGTCGGGCCCAGGATGTTGCGGATGCCTTCGTAGCCGTTGAACCACGCGATGTTGGTCTCGACGAAGCGGAAGAAACCCATCGCGAGGGCCAGCGTGATCATCAGCAAATAGATGTCGCGCGTGCGCACCGAGATGAGGCCGACGAGCAACGCGGCCAGCACGGCGGCGAAAATCGCGAGCGGAATGGCGGTGAAGTAGCCGAGCCCGCCGACGATGCTGGGTGCCGCACCTTCGATCGTCACCGCCAGCACGTAGCCGGCCACGCCCGCCACGCTCATCTGCGCGAGCGACACGAAGCCGCCATAGGTCGCGAGGAACGTGAGCGACATCGCGATCACGCCGAACACGATCGCCCGGCCGAAGATATTGGCGAGCCAGAAATTGGCCTGATTGAGGGGCATGAGTTCCGGCAAGATCGCCGGCATGAGCAGCAGCACGGCGAGCGCGACGGCGCTCCAGATTCCGATCGGCGTGCGCAGCCAGGCGATCATGGCGCGCGCCCCATGATGCCCTGGGGCCGCAATGCCAGCACCACGACCATGATCACGAAGGTCAGGATCACCGAATAGGTCGGGAACAGCGCCTGCCCGACTTGCTCGGCGAGACCGACCATGATGGCGCCGATCGCGGTGCCGGTGATCGAGCCCATGCCG
>JAMNXK010000642.1 GCA_023653245.1 Tagaea sp. | reverse complement strand
TCGTCGCCTCGCGGCCGGGCACGGCGTCGAACAAGGGGGCGGCGGCGGGGCCGCAGGCGACCGTCGTCCGCAAACCGGGATGCGCGTCGAGCAAATGCGCCAGCACCCCCGACGTCAGCACGGCGTCGCCGATCCGGTTCGAGGTGACGAACAGCGCTCTCACGCGAGACGCTCTTCCCACTCCGACGCGGCGATCGCCCAGGTGCGGCCGCGGCGCATCTCCTTGGCGGCGGACGACATGCGCGCATGCGCGGCCGGATCGGAGAGCAGCTCGATGGCCGCCCCCACGAACGCGTCGTCGGACGCGCATAGCCGGCCCGTCAGCGCGTCGGACACGCGCTCCATCGCCACGGAACTTTGGGTGAAGGCGATGGCCGGCAGACCGGCGGCTTGCGCTTCCATCAACGCGATCGCGGCGGTTTCGTCGGGCAGCGACGGATGCAGGAAGGCGCGCGACTGGCGGTAGATGTCGGCCATCTGCGGATCCGGCTGCGGGCGGTGGACGATCACGCCCGACGTCGCCCAGGCTTGGCAAAGCTCGTGCAGCGGGCGCACGGCGTCGGACACGTCGCCGCCCCAGCGCGCGCGGTCGAGCAGCGCGGAATGCACATGCAGTTCTGCGTTCGGCACCGCCGGGCGCACGCGTTCGGCGAACAGGCGGATCAGACGCTCGAGCCCGCCCAGCGGATGGCACACCGTGATCGCGCGCGGCGGCTCGGCCAGGTCGATGGGATTCTCTTCGACGAAGGAATGGCCCGGGGCGGGCGAAATCACCGTCGTCGCAAGCCCCAGCATGTTCGGCCAGCGGTCGCGCTGGGCGTAGGAATGGAACACAAGCTCGGGCCGCCAGCCGGCCAGCGCCGATTTCGCGACTTCGCCGTCGAGCGAAGCGGGCGCGCTGTGCATCCAAAGAATGCGCTTCTCCGCCTTGGCCACATGGGCGAGCAAAGCGGGGTCGTCGATCGCGACGACGATTTCGGGCTCTTCGGGCGGCGGCTCGGTCCAGCCGAGCCAGCGCACGCCGTCGCAGGTGATCGGCTGCTCGACCTTGTTGATGACGTAGACCGTGTGTCCGCGCTGGGCGAGCGCGCCGGTCAGATAGGCGAGCGCGCGCGCGGACGGGTCGAGCGGGCGCGACGTGGGTCCGAACCCGTCGAACGAAATCGACGATTCGACGAAACAAATCCTTTTGACCATAGGGCCTTATAGGCCGGGGCCCCGCCCTTGCCAAGCGCCGGCGGCGCGCCTATTTCAAAGGCATGAGCGTTCGTCGTTACGCGTCTTTGTCGGGCCGCGCGGTGCTGGAAATCGCCGGTGCGGACCGCGCGACCTTCCTGCAAGGCTTGGTGTCGTCGGACGCGACCAGGATCGCACCGGCGCGCGCGCTGCACGCCGGCTTCCTGACCGCGCAAGGGCGCTTCCTGCACGAGTTCCATATGGCCGCGCTCGACGAGGCGATCCTGCTCGACGTCGAAGCGGCGCGCCTCGACGATCTCGCCAAGCGGCTCAAGCTCTACAAGCTGCGTTCGAAAGTGACGATCGCCGCACGGCCCGACCTCGCGGTCGGCGTCGCGTGGGGCGAAAGCGCGCCCGCGTCGTTCGGTTTGGCGGCCGAAGAAGGTGCCGCGAAACCGGAAGCCGAGGGCGTGGCGTTCGTCGACCCGCGCTTGGCGGCACTGGGCGTGCGCGCGCTGCTGCCGCGCGAACGCTTCGCCGAGATCGCGTGCGCGGCCGGCTGCGAAGCGGCCGATGCGGCCGGCTACGACGCGTTGCGCGTGTCGCTCGGCGTGCCCGACGGCAGCCGCGATCTGCAAGTCGAGGACGCGCTGCTGCTCGAGAACGGCTTCGACGAGCTCAACGGCGTGGATTGGAAGAAGGGCTGCTATGTCGGCCAGGAAGTCACCGCGCGGATGAAGTATCGCGGCTTGGTCAAGAAGCGGCTGGTGCCCGTCGCGATCGACGGCCCCGTTCCGGCGCCGGGCACGCAGGTGACGCTCGACGGCCAGGAGGCGGGCGAGATGCGCTCAGCGGCCGGTGCGATGGGCTTGGCGCTCTTGCGCCTCGACGCGCTGGCGAAGGACGCGCCGTTGCGGGCGGGCGACGCCACGCTCACGCCCAAGAAACCCGCCTGGGCCCGATTCTGACGCGCCGGCCGGAGGGATCGATGGCGGTGCTGCTGATCGGCGGAACGGGATTCGTCGGCCTCAACGCGGCCGAGGCGCTGTTGGCGCGCGGGCTGACGGTCGTGCTGCACGCGCTCGACGCGCCGCCCGATGCGGCGCTCGCCGAATTCGCGAAACTGCCCGGCCGCTTGATCGCCGCGCAAGGCGACGCGCGCGACACGGATGCGCTGGCGGCGCTCACGCGAACGCACGGCGTCGATCGCGCGATCTACGCGGCGGCGATCACCGCCGGACCGGCGCGCGAGCGCCAAGCCGCCGCGCGCATTCTGGAAACCAACGCCGTGGCCGCGGTGGCGCTGTATCAGGCGCTGGCCGGGCGCCTCGCGCGCTTCGTGTATCTGTCCTCCGTCGCGGTCTATGGCGAGGCGGGCTACGGACGG
>JAMNXK010000641.1 GCA_023653245.1 Tagaea sp. | reverse complement strand
GAGTTGGGCCAATGGTCGGTCTGCAGCATGGGCGCGTCCATCGCCGCTTGCATGTTCAGGCCGTGATCGACGTGGCGGATGAAGAATTGCGCGATCCATTGATCCTGGTTGTCGCCGCCGGGCGAGCCGAACGCGAGCCAGGGCTTGCCGTCCTTCAGCGCCATCGACGGCGTCAGCGTGGTGCGCGGGCGCGAACCCGGGCGCAGGCTCGCGGGCAGACCGTCCTCCAGCCAGAACATCTGCGCGCGCGTGCCCAGGCAGAAGCCGAGTTCGGGAATCGTCGGCGAGGATTGCAGCCAGCCGCCCGAGGGCGTGCAGGCCACCACATTGCCCCAGCGGTCGATCACGTCGAGATGGCAGGTGTCGCCCTCGGCGGGCCCGCGCGCCGCGCGTCCCTGGCGCGCCATGGCGGACGCGCCACCGTCGCGATAGGTCTCGCGCGCCAGCGCGTCGGACTCCACGCGCGCGGGCTCGCCGAACCCGCCCATGCCGGCGATGACCTTCTTGGCGTCGGCGGTCTTGAAGGCCGGCAGCTTGTACGCGCAGCCCGGCGGCGTGCCGGGGCGCAGATCGCGCGACGCCCGATCGCCGATCAGCTTGCGCCGTTCGGCGTTGTAAGCGTCGGAGAGGAGGGCCTGCAGCGGCACTTGGGTGAAGTTCGGATCGCCGTAATAGGCCTCGCGATCGGCGTAAGCGAGTTTCTTGGCCTCGACCAGCAGATGGATGAAGTCGGGGCCGGTCGTGTCCATCGCGGGCACGTCGTAGCCGTGCAGCAATGCGAGCAGTTGCAGCAGCACCGGGCCCTGACTCCACGGGCCGGCCTTGCACACGGTGATGCCGCGATAGTCGTAGGTCGCGGGGTCTTCGACCGGCGCCTGCCACTTGGCCATGTCGTCGGCCGAGAGCACGCCTTTGTGGCGCCGGCCCGACACGTCCATGATCGCGTTCGACGCGCAATAGCGGCCGATCGCTTCGGCCACGAAGCCTTGGTAATAGGCTTTGCGCGCCTTCTCGATCTGCGCCTCGCGGTTCGGGCCGGCCGATGCGCCTTCGCCCAGAAGGCGCTTGTAGGTCGCGGCGAGGGTCTTGTTCTCGAACAGCGCGCCGGCTTGCGGCAAGGCGCCGTCCTTCATCCACAAGGCGGCCGAGCTCGTCCATTCGGTCCTGAAAATCTCCGCGACCGAGGAGACGGCGCCCGCCACGCCGGGCAGCAGCGGAAAGCCGCTTTCGGCGTAGCCGATCGCCGGGCTCATCACCTCGGCCAGCGTCATCGTGCCGTGGTCGCGCAGCATCACCATCCAGGCGTCGAAGGCGCCGGGGACCACGGCGGCGAGCAGGCCCGTGCCGGGCACCAGATCGAGGCCTTCGCCCTTGTAATGCGCGATCGTCGCTTTGGCGGGTGCGACGCCCTGGCCGCAGATCACGCGGGGCTTGCCGTCGGCCTCGCAAGCGATCAGCACGGCGTCGCCGCCCAGCCCGTTCATATGCGGCTCGACGACCTGCAGCGTCAGGCCCGCGGCGACGGCCGCATCGAACGCGTTGCCGCCCTTTTCGAGCACGCCCATGCCGACTTGGCTGGCGATCCAATGCGTCGACGAGACGACGCCGAAAGTACCCGAGATCTCGGGGCGGGTGGTGAAAACGGGCGGCACGAAAGGCGGCATGGGCTGAACTCCGTCGGGGAAGGGCGGAACTATAGCGCGCGGGCGCGCGTCCCGCGAGGGCGTGGTGTTCGGACCGAATTCGGACTAAATTCGGTCCGACAGCGGAGGCTTCCATGAAACTCACCGGCCGGGTCAAGCCGATCAGCTATCTCAAGGCCAACGCGCCCAAGGTGATGCGCGATCTGGCGCGCACGCGCGAGCCCTTGGTGATCACGCGGCGCGGGGAAGCCTGCGCGATCCTTCAGGACGTCGCCAGCTACGAGAAAACACAAGAGACGCTGGCGATGCTGCAAATCGTCGCGATGGGCGAGCGCGAGATCGCCGACGGTAAGGGAATGAGCGTGGACGAGGCGTTCGCGGTCGTGCGACGCAAGCGGCGGAAATGACGCTGGTCGGACGCCGCTACGAGATCGTCGTCGCGCCGGCCGCCGTGGCCGACATGTCGGCGATTTGGGCCTATGTCGCCGAGAACGATTCGCCGCGTCGCGCCGACGACTTACTGGTGCGGATCGAAACGGCCATCCGTGGACTCGCAACGTTCGCCGCACGCGGCAACGTTCCGCCGGAGCTGCGCGGAGCGGGCCGCTTGGATATGAGGGAAATCCACGTCGCGCCCTTTCGCATCGTCTACGGCCTGGCGGGCGAAAGAGCGCGCGTCGTTGCGGTGGTCGATGCCCGGCGCAATGTCGCCGCTTTCCTCGCCGAGCGCTTGGCGCGCGGCTAGCCGAACACCTTGCGGAGCAGCTCGGTGGTGCGCGCGCCGGGATTGGCGCGGATGTCGGTCTCCTCGCGCGCCACGTAATGGAAAATCCCGTCCAGGCCTTTGTCGCGCGTCCAATCGGAGAGATTGCCGCGCGCGTCGGGCACGCCGGGGATGTTGCGATAAGCACCCATCATGCGCTCGTAG
>JAMNXK010000640.1 GCA_023653245.1 Tagaea sp. | reverse complement strand
CGATCGAACGCCAGGGCCATCGGCTCGAGGATTTCCCCAACGTGAAGCGCTGGTTCGAAGCGATCGACGCGCGGCCCGCGACCGAACGCGGGCTCAAGCTGCTCGAAGGGGCGCGCAAGCCCGGGCCGATGGACGACAAGCAGAAGGAAGTCCTGTTCGGCGCCACGCAATACCAGAAACGGTGAGGCTGGTTACGGCTTCAACGAGACCCTGCTCTGCGCCTCTTCGGTGCCCGGAGCAGACTCCGAACTGTTTGCCTCGGGCGTAATCTCCGCCTTCTCAAAGAGCGTCTTGATCTGAGTATTGGCGGTGCGAATTTTTTCGCGAGTCGATCCGTCCACCGTGAATCCGGGCACTGCCGAAACGACAACTTTCATTTCCTTCGGTGGTACATAGGGCTTCCGAAACATGACGGTCTCCTGGCGGCACGGCTCTAAACCGACCTGGCGAGAAGCTGTCTTTCGACCTCTCGGTCGATCTCCCGCCACAGCGCGCAAAGGCTAAACACTTTAGCGAAAAGCCCTGGATTTGTCACTGCACGACCCAGGTCGATCGCGCCCGCGGGGAAGAACACGCCGACGACCGCGATAGGCCATCGTGTCGGCTTGGTCGACGCGTATTGATCGTCGTCGTCGAAGATTGGCACGCCGAGAAAATCGGCGTTGAGGGCAGCGAAGCGCTTGCCGAGCGCGGGCGACACCCGCTCGTCATCTAGATTTCGTTTGGACAGAAGGACCACGCTCCTTGACTGGAAACAATCGCCGAATCCACCGGCATCGTTCGGAACGATGAACTCCCCGAGACCTTGGTCTTCGAGATCAAGTGTCGCACCGGGCTCCACTCTCAGCGCACGAAAGCCCGTATCGACACTGGCGTCCAGGTTCGCAAGCGGCTCGATCGGGGAAGCGACGGCGAGCCGCAATGTCGCAGGATCGACATGGCCGCCCCAAGCAGCGAGGATTTTGGCGGCGGCCGCCCGGAACTCCTGCAGGACGCCTCTTTGGACGGTCGGTTTGATCTCCAGCTCGCGCACGAAAAACCCCGCGACCGCGCGATAGGCGCGGCCGTACGCGGCCAAAGTCATCTCCATGTCGAGATCGAAGTCGAGAACGTCGAGGTCGCATGGCACCGAGACGGTCGTCATCCGCGACACGAGAGGCCGAAGCGTCGCCTGCCCGCCGAAAACACCCGTTCGAGCCACGGCGGTCAGATACGGCGCCAGTTTCCGCTCGCTTCTTCGGCGCGCCGCCAGCTGTTCCGGCGCCAGATCGGTGTCTTGCAACGAAAAGGCGTAAACACGGGTCGCCTTTGGAGAAATTTGGCGCTCCTCTTCGAACGCCCACACCGGCAGATTTGAAACCAAACCGCCATCGACGTATTGCGAGGATTCGACTTGCCCGCGCTTGCGCAAGCTCAACAAAGTCATGTTGAGGCCCGGTACCGCCCCTAGACCGAGTTTCCGGTCTTCCGATGCGGTTCGCGCCGGCTTGAAGACGATCGGAATGCTCGCCGACGCAGCCGCCGCCTCGGCCACCGCCAATTTCGGAGTCCGCGTGGCGTCGCAGAGCAGAGCCGCCCTGTGGGTGACGTCCGTAATGACGATCTTCAATGCCGCAAAGCGCGGCCCGCTCGCGCGAGGCGCCGCAGCCGCCAAAGCAAGATCCTCAAACGTAACGAGGGTATCGGACCGCGCCATGCGATCGGCGTCGGCCGCGTTTCCCGCGATCCGGTGGAACGCCGCAAGTTTCCTTCGATAGGCGGCATTCAGCGCAATTTGTAATTTTTTTGTATCGAGCAACCCAAGGTCATTTTCGATTGCCGCGATCTCCTCGTTATAGGACTTCGACAACCGCCACCCTAGAAACACGCCGATAGCCTTGCCCCAGCCCGCGATTCCCGGTGCGATCGCGGCGATCTTCTTCAGGCGCCCGAACTTCTCCTCGCCGCCGACGATATCGATCGGCGCCATCCCGGCGACTGTCGCAAGCACGTTGGCCTCCGGATTGACGGGGTCCAGGATTTCGTCCGGACGGTAGCCGAACGCCACGAGACTGGCGAAGATCGCACCCGCCGATGCGCCCGCTACGCCGTCGAATTCGAGTCCTGCCCGCGTCGCGGCCGCATACGCCCCGGTATAGGCGATTCCCTTCGCCCCGCCGCCCTCGAAGATCGCGTAGTTTTCACCAGGCATTGGCTTCGTGTCCCCATGACACGGCTTTAATAAGACAATATATAAGAAATTAACTTATCGAAGCTCTATGATCAAGAGGTCTTCGGTCGCTGGGAGCTTCGGCGCATTTTCGAAACGGCCGATGGACGACTAGCAGAAGGAAATCCTGTTCGGCGCCACGCAGTACGCGAAAAGGTAGCGCTCAAGCGTTGGCCGAATCCCGCTCGGCGCGCTTCAATTTCTCCGAGGCACTTTTGAGCTGGCCGCAAGCGGCGAGGATATCTTCGCCGCGCGGGGTGCGGATGGGGGCGGGGTAGCCCGCCTTGAGCACGATCCCGGCGAAGTCGGAGATCGCTTCGGGCGTCGAGCGTTCGAACGGCGCGCCGGGCCAGGGATTGAACGG
>JAMNXK010000639.1 GCA_023653245.1 Tagaea sp. | reverse complement strand
GCGGCCGAATCGATACCGCCCGACAGGAACATGCCGTAGGGCACGTCCGAGCGCTGGTGCACGCGCACGCTGTCTTCGAAGACGCGGTCGAAGTCGCGCAGCGCCGCGGCCTCGCCGCGCGCGACCGGCGCGCCCGCCGGCAACGCCGCGCGCCGGCGCCGTTCTAGGATGCGCCCGCGCGCGACGATCAGCGTCTCGCCCGGCGCCACGCGATTTATGCCCGGAAAGATCGTTGCCGTTCCGGCGACGAATTGAAGTTCGAGCAATTGGGCGCGCGCGCGCGGCTCGGGCGGGGCTTCGCCGAACCCGGCGGCGCGCAGCGCCTGCGGCTCGGAGGCGAAAGCGAACCCCCGCGCATCCTCGGCGTAGTACAGCGGCTTGATGCCGAACGGATCGCGCGCGAGCAGCAAACGCCCGTCGCGCGGATCGTGCAAGGCCAGCGCGTACATGCCGCGCAAGTCTTCGGCGAACGCCGCCCCGTCGCGCGCATGGGCGGCCAGCGCGCTTTCGCAGTCGGATTTCGTGCGATAGGGGAAATCGGCCCGCGCCGCGCGCAGTTCGACATAGTTGTAGATCTCGCCGTTGCCGACCAGCGCCGTGCCACCGGCGGCGAACAAGGGTTGATCGCCGGTCTCCAGATCGATGATCGACAGCCGCGTATGGACCAGACCGACGTCGTCGCGCACATGGACGCCCGAGCCGTCCGGTCCGCGATGGGCCAGCGCGGCGCGCATCGCGTCGAGCGCGGCTTGCGGCGGCCGCGAGCCGTCTTTGGTCATCAAGCCGGCGATGCCGCACATGTCAGCCGCGCTCCTTGGCCGCGCGCGCGAGAAACTCGACATAGGCCGCGGCGACCGTCTCGCGCGCGAACGCGCCTTGGTAGCGCGCGCGCCCGGCCAGCGCCAGCGATGCCGCGAGATCGGGCGTGTCGAGCACCCGGCGCAAAGCCGCCGCCAGCGCTTTGGCGTCGTCGATCGGCACGAGCAGACCGTCGTCGGCGTCGCGGATCAGCGCGCGCGGGCCTTGGCTCGCGGCGGCGACGACCGGCTTGGCGCGCGCCCAGGCTTCGATCACCACGTTGCCGAGCGGCTCGTGGCGCGACGGGCAGGCCAGCACGTCGCAAGCTTCGATCAACGCGGCGGCGTCCTCGCGCCAGCCCAGGAAACGCACGCGCCCGCCCAAGGGTGCCGCTTGCGCTTCGAGCCGGGCTTTGAGCGGGCCGTCGCCCGCGATCCACAAGATGGCCTCGGGCAGATCGGCCATCGCCGCGATCAGCACGTCGAAACCCTTGTTGGGATGCAAACGCCCCAGCGCCAGGATCAGCTTCGCCGCACCGTCGCGCGATGCCGGTGCGGCGGGCGCCGCATCGACGAAGTTGGGCAGATAGTCGACGCGCGCGGCGGGCCAGCCTTGCGCGACGATCCAGTCGCGGATGTCGATCGTGTTGGCGATCAAGCGATCGCAGCGCCGGTAGTATTTGAGATCGTAGTAGCCGCCCAAGCGCCCGACATAGACGGGCGCGCGTTCGAGCCACGACTTGGGCGGCAGCTTGGCGGCGGCCCGGCTCATGAAAGCCAACGCGACCTCGGCGTCGAAGCGATCGAACAGGGTCTTGAGCTTCCACGGCGTGACGAGATCGAAGGGCCCGCCGAAAGCCAGCTCGACCGGCTCGATCCCCCGGGCGCGCAGCCGTGCGGCGCGGGCGGGCTCGGCGCGGATCGCCACGCGTTGATCGACGCCAGCGTCGCGCAAGGCCACGACCAGGCGTTCGAAGAAGGCTTCCGCCCCGCCGATCCGCGCACCCGCCATCGAGGCGACGAGCCGCGTCATGCGAGCAACTTCTCGAAATCCGCGGCCATATCGGCCCAGCCGCGCGCGCGCTGCGTGGCGAGGCACGCGCGATGCTGCGCCGTCCACAGCGCGTCGTCGTCCAGCAATCGGCGCGCGGCGGCGACGAACTCGGCGCTATTGCGCGCCACGAACCCGGTCTCGCCGTCGCGCACGCGCTCGGGCAGCGCCCCGCGCGCCATGACCACGCACGGCACGCCCAACGCTTGCGCCTCGGCGACCGCAAGGCAGAAGGTTTCGGTCGGATCGCCGGGATAGAGGAACACGCGCGCGCCGCGCACGATTCCGATCAGCTCGGCGCGCGGCACCAGCGGCTTGAGCGCGATCCCCGTCGTGGCGCGTGCTGCGGCCAGGGCTTGTTCCATCGCCGCGCGCGTGCGCGGCTTCGCGGCATACAATTCGGCGCCCGAGTGCGCGACGAGCGTGCCGCCGATTTCGGGCCACCAGGCGGCCAGCTCGGCGAGCCCGCGCAACGGATTTGCGGCATAGAGGGCGACGGGCGGCGGCGGCGGCCGCTCGGGCTCGCGCCGGTAGGCGTCTTCGAGACCGAGCGGGATCGCGACGCGTTGGCCGCCGGGCAGCCAGAACGGCGCGCGGGCGCGATGGCTTTCGCTCACGAAAACGAGCGCGGGCTTGCGCCGCCACAGCCGCGACACGTAGCGCCACTTCGCGAGATAGGAAGCGTCGTTGTGCAGCCAAAACGCGATCCGCTTGGCGCCGCGCGC
>JAMNXK010000638.1 GCA_023653245.1 Tagaea sp. | reverse complement strand
GGCGGCCAGTGGCGGCGCATGGCCTCGACGATGGTCTTGGTCGGCGTGTCGAGGCTGGCGCCCAGAATCGTGAAGCCCGGCCGCAAGCCGGCGCGCTTGACGATGATGTCGCCCATCCAGCGATTGCCGAGCTTGAGGGCGGCGAAAATCTCGGCGGAAACGAAGATGTCGAGCCGGCCGCCGCCCAGCGCGCGGATGCCGGTGGCGAGCGCCAGCTCCTCGATCTTGTCCCACGGGATCGGGCCGTCCGACACGCCGGGCATGTCGAGCCCGTCGCGCCCGACCGCGACCTTGGGCGCGTCGTCGCGGAATTGCTGGCCCATCATGACGCCCCAGAACACGGCCAGCGCCAAGAACATCGCCGGCGTCGTCAAAGCCTCGCCTTCGTTCCACGCGTACCACAGCACGGCCACCGCCAAGCCGAACACCAGCGAGGCGAACAGCAAATTGAGCGTCGCCATCCGCTTGGAGCGGCGCACGATCAACGTCTGGAAGATCGGCGGCGCCATGTCGCGCTCAGCCGCACTGCGCCTTGTGGCGCAGCGCGTGGTCGGCGAGCACGCACGCCATCATCGCCTCGCCCACCGGCACGGCGCGGATGCCCACGCACGGATCGTGGCGGCCTTTGGTGACGATCTCGGTCTCGGCGCCGCGCACGTCGATCGTGCGGCGCGGGCTGAGGATCGAGGATGTCGGCTTGACCGCGAAGCGCGCGACCACCGGCTGGCCGGTCGAGATGCCGCCCAGGATTCCGCCCGCATGGTTCGACAGGAAAATCGGACCCGCGTTGCCCGCGCGCATTTCGTCGGCGTTCGCTTCGCCCGAAAGCGCCGCGCTCGCGAAGCCGTCGCCGATCTCCACGCCTTTCACCGCGTTGATGCCCATCATCGCCGCAGCGAGGTCGGAATCGAGCTTGGCGTAGATCGGCG
Organism: Tagaea sp.; assembly: GCA_023653245.1. The sequence continues at coordinate 1,644 of JAMNXK010000638.1, read as the reverse complement.
CGCCCCAGCCGGCGGGCACGCCCTCGGCGACGATCTCGATCACCGCCCCGGTCGAGGAGCCCGCCTTGCGCGTCTCGTCGAGGAAGTTTTCCCACTTCGCCGCCATCGCGCGATCGGGGCACCAGAACGGATTCTCGGCGCACGCCGCCCAATCCCAATTGGCGCGGTCGATCTTGTGCGGGCCGATCTGCACGACCGCACCCCTGATGACGACGCTCTCGCCGAGCACGCGCCGCGCGACCGCGCCGGCGGCTACCCGGCACGCGGTTTCGCGCGCCGACGACCGCCCGCCGCCGCGATAGTCGCGGATGCCGTATTTCGCCCAATAGGCGTAGTCGGCGTGGCCGGGGCGGAATTTCTCGGCGATCTCCGAGTAGTCCTTGGAGCGTTGATCCTCGTTGCGGATCAGCAGCGAGATCGGCGTGCCGGTCGTCCGGCCTTCGAACGTGCCCGACAGGATCTCGACGCGGTCGGGTTCTTTGCGCTGTGTCACGAATCTCGACGTGCCCGGCTTGCGCTTGTCGAGGAAGGTCTGGATCCACGCCTCGTCGAGCGCCAGGCGCGGCGGGCATCCGTCGACGACCGCGCCGATCGCGGGCCCATGGCTTTCGCCCCAGGTCGAAACCCGGAACAGCGTGCCGAAGGAATTGGCGCTCATGCGCCCTTGTTCTTGAAGCCGGCGAGCAGATCGGAGAGTTCGCCCGCCGATTCCGTCGCCATCATGCCGACCACGTGATAGCCGTTGTCGACATGCAAGGTCTCGCCGGTCACGCCCGCACCGAGGCCGGAGAGCAGATAGACGGCCGAGCCGCCCACCTCGTCGATGGTCACGGCGCGGCGCATGGGCGAGTTCAGTTCGTTCCACTTCAAGATATAGCGGAAATCGCCGATGCCCGAGGCGGCCAGCGTGCGGATCGGCCCTGCGGAAATCGCGTTCACGCGGACGTTCTCGGGTCCGAGATCGGACGCGAGCGCGCGCACCGAGGCTTCGAGTGCGGCCTTGGCCACGCCCATGACGTTGTAATGCGGGATCACGCGCTCGGCGCCGATATAGGAAAGCGTGAGCAGCGATCCGCCCGGGTTGAGCAAAGGCCGCGCGCGCCGGCACACATCCGTGAACGAGAACACCGAGATGTCCATCGAGTTCAGGAAATTCGCGCGCGTCGTGTCGAGATACTTGCCCTTGAGTTCTTCCTTGTCGGAGTACGCGATCGCGTGGACGACGAAATCGAGTTTGCCCCAGCGCGTGGCGACCGCGTCGAAGGCGGCGTCGAGCGAAGCCGCGTCGGTCACGTCGGCCGAGACGAGGAAGTCCGACCCGATCTGTGCCGCCAGCGGGCGCACGCGCTTTTCCAGCGCCTCTCCCTGATAGGTGAAGGCGAGTTCGGCGCCGTGTTCGGCGCAGGCCTTCGAAATGCCCCAGGCGATCGAGCGGTCGTTGGCGACCCCCATAATCAGGCCGCGTTTGCCTTGCATCAGCGCTTTGGAATCCGACATGCGTTTCTAAGTCCGCGTTTCGACAGGCGAATTGGCGCGCATCCTACACGAAAGCGCCCGCCGATCAACGACACGGATTGAAACGCAAAATCGCCCCGAAAGGGTGCCGATTTGCCGTCAGTTCACGACCTTCCAGCTGCCGTCGGC
>JAMNXK010000637.1 GCA_023653245.1 Tagaea sp. | reverse complement strand
GCGGCGCGCGACGAGGCGCGCGGACGCCTGAAGGTGTTTTTGGGGGCGGCCCCCGGCGTCGGCAAGACCTACGCGATGCTGGAGGCGGCGCGTGCGCGCCGGCGCGAAGGGCTCGACGTGGTCGCGGGCGTGCTCGAAACCCATGGGCGCGCCGACACCGCCGCCCAGATCGGCGATCTCGAGGTCCTGCCTCGCCGGGGCGTCGAACATCGCGGCCAAAGAATCGAAGAATTCGACCTCGACGCCGCGCTCGCCCGGCGGCCCGCGCTGCTGCTGGTCGACGAACTCGCCCACACCAACGCGCCCGGCTCGCGGCACCCAAAGCGCTATCAGGACGTCGAGGAGATTCTGGCCGCCGGGATCGACGTTTGGACGACGCTCAACGTCCAGCATCTCGAAAGCCTCAACGACATCGTAGCCAAGGTCACGCGCGTGCGCGTCCAGGAGACGCTGCCCGATTCCGTCCTGGAGCGCGCCGACGAAATCGAACTCGTCGATCTCACGCCCTCCGATCTCATCGCACGGCTGAAGCAAGGGAAAATCTATCGGGGTGCTACGGCGGATCGCGCGGCGGAGAACTTCTTCCGGCCCGGAAACCTGACCGCCTTGCGCGAACTCGCGTTGCGCCGCACGGCCGAGCGGGTCGACGATCAGATGGTCGGGCTGATGGCGCGCCAAGCGATCGCAGGCCCCTGGCCGGCCGGCGAACGCATCCTTGCGTGCGTGTCGGCTCACCCCGATCCGGCCCCGATCGTGCGCGCGGCCCGGCGTCTGGCCGATCAACTCGGCGCCAAATGGATGGCCGTGCATTTCGAGAGCCCGCGCGGGACCGCACTCGACGAAGCCGGGCGCGCGCGCGTCGCCGACGCGCTGCGGCTGGCGGAACGTCTGGGCGGGGACGCGCGCACGATCCCCACCGGCGACGTGATCGAAGAATTGCTGCGCTTTTCGGGGGCGCACAACATCACCCAGATCGTGATCGGCAAGACGCGCCGCCCGCGCTGGACGGAGTTTTTCGGCCGCTCGCTGGTGCACGAGCTCTTGCGCGCCAACGACGCGATCGCGGTCCATGTCGTCCCTTCCGAAGGCGCTTCGATGCCGGTCCGGCTCGCTTCCGCGTTGCGCGCGCGGATCGCCGCCCGGCTCGCGCGCGGGCCTCGACCGTTCCTCGAAGCGACGGCGGCAGTCGCGACGGCGACCCTGGCGCTGCTGGCGCTGGGACGCGGCTACGACACGACCAACAGCGAGCCGATCTTGCTCTTGACGGCGGTGATCTTCACGGCCGTGCGCTGGGGGCTGACGCCGTCGCTCTACGCTTCGGTGCTGGCGATCCTGGTCTTCGATTTCCTTTTCGTCGAGCCGTTCTACACGCTGACGATCACCGACCCGCGCGACGTTCTGGCGTTATCGGTCTTTCTCGTCGTCTCGGTTCTGCTGTCCAACCTCGCCAGCCGCGTGCGCGAACAGGCGGCCGAAGCGCGGCGGCGCTTTCGGACGACGGCGGCGCTGTACGACTTCGCCCGGAAACTGGCCGGCGCGCGGGGGCTCGACGAGCTGGTTTGGGCGATCGCCCACCAAGTCGCCACGATGCTGGGCGTCGGCGCGGTGGTGCTCACCGAAAAAGACGGCCGTCTTGCCGTGCGCGGCGGCTATCCGCCGGAAGACGATCTGCCGCCCGGGGATTGGGCGGCGGCCAATTGGGCGCGCGACAAGAGCGAGCCCGCCGGCAAAGGCTCGGACACGCTGCCATCGGCCGAGCGGCTCTACGTGCCGATGCGCGACGTCTCGGGCGTCGTCGGCGTTCTCGGCGTGCGGCCGCCCGACGGCAAATCGCTCGATCCGGAAACGCGCCGACTGCTCGACGCGCTCGCCGATCAGTCGGCCGTGGCGCTCGCGCGGTTGCGGCTCGACGAGGAAACGCGCGCGGCCAAAGTGCTCGCTGAGTCGGAGAAACTGCGCGGTGCGCTTCTATCCTCGATCAGTCACGATCTCGGCACACCGCTGGCCACCATCACGGGCGCCATTTCGACCTTGCGGGCGGACGCTGGGCGCGCGGATTCGGGCGCCCTCGCGCCGGCGGCGCGTACGCAGCTCCTCGACGCGATAAACGACGAGTCCGGGAGGCTCGCGCGCTTCGTGGGCAATCTTCTCGACATGACGCGGCTCGAAGGCGGCGCGCTCGCGCCGCGCCGAGACTGGGCCGATCCGCGCGAAATCATCGGCGAGGCGGTCGCGCGGCTACGCAAGCGCCTGCCGGACCGGCGGGTGACGATCGAAGCGCCGGCCGAACCGCCGCTGTTGCGCGTCGACTCGGTCCTGCTTGGCCAGGCGATCTACAATCTTCTCGACAACGCCGCGAAGTACTCGCTCGAGGACGGCGCGATCCGCATCGGCCTCCGTTCGGGCGGCGGGAAACTGACGATCGCCATCGAAGATGACGGGCCCGGCATACCCAAGGCGGACCTGGAAAAGGTGTTCGACAAGTTCTACCGGGTGCGCGGCGGCGGCGACGGGCGCTGGGACGATCGGCGCGTCGCGGGCACCGGTCTCGGCTTGCCGATCGCGCGGGGCTTGGT
>JAMNXK010000636.1 GCA_023653245.1 Tagaea sp. | reverse complement strand
TTGATTCGAAGGGCCAGCGCGCTCTCGATCAACGAGCGGCCGCGCTCGGCGTCTTGGGGCAGGCACACGCCCTGCAGAGTCGCGAAACCTTCGTAGACCGCAAACCAGCCCGCGCGCTTGCGCTCCGCCGTTTCGGCTTGCGCGCGCCATGCGACACAGCCAGCTTCGTCTAGCGGGCCGGTCGCCGTGCGCAACCACTCGGGCCACGCTGAGACCCAATAGGAAAAGGCCGCGAGCGTTACGAAGGCGGCAAGCAATAAGATGGCCGGAAGATCTCGTTTCATCCCGAGATGATTGCGCGGGCCGCGCGCGGTCGTCAATCGGGTCGATGCGCATGTCGAAAAGCGCGATGCGGGCGAGGACGGGTTCCTGCACGACGAAGCGCCGAGATTCGGCGTGAAGCCGAACCGGCGGCTCGACGCCAAGGCGCATCTGATGGAGTACGAGCGCTGGAATCGCGATTGGGCGCGCGGCTCGGGCGACGACCCCAAGGGTCTCGCGCCCGAGTACGAGAGCTACATCCGCGACATCGACGAAAAGCACGGCCACGATCCGGGGCTGATCTTCGCGCGCGATCTGACCCAGCAGGTCGAGAAATATCACGGCAACGGCGGCGAGCTAGCCAAGGAGCTCGCCACGCGTCTGGTCGATCGCCCGGACCTGCAACGCGAATATCTCGGCGGCGAGGTGCCCAAGGCCCCGCCCATCGGCACCTTCAAGCCCGGCGGCGAGGAAGGCGTCAAAGCCTGGATCGACCAAGACCGCATCGCCAACGGCCTCAAGCCGCGCTACGCGGTCCCCGTCGCAGAACGGGCGCAAGCTCCGGCCCCGCAATCGACGACAACCGCTCAACCGACGGCGACACCGAGACGCGGTCCGCAGCCTCCGCACGCGCCGATGTATGCCGGTCAGCCGCCGATCGGCGCGCGCGACATGGGGCCGGTGCCGCCATTGACCTCGATTGGCGATGGCCAAAGGCCCACTCAGGGCGACATCGAGCGGCACGAGGCGTTCGTTCGTTCCGCGCGTCAACTGCCGGGCATCGGCCATCGGGAGGTCGAAGTCTTGCGGCATCTTTGGGCGACCGAGGGCGGCGATTGGCGCGATCCGCGCTCGACCGGCGCGTCGAGCGGCATCACCAACTCGACCTACCGATCAATCGTCGCCGGTGGCCGTGTCGCAGGATTGGAGCGCTCGTGGCGGCCGGGCGATGTGCCGACGGAACTCCGACCGGGAATCATGCGCGACTATCTCAACTCGGCGCTGCAGGGCGTGGGCGGATCAAGTGCCCTCGAAAACATCGAGGACCCAACCTTGCGCAATGCGATGGCGAGCGCGCTTTTCCAGCATGGCCCCGGCGGCGGCGGTCAGACCTTGCGCGAGGCAATTCGAAGGACTGCAAATGACCATGATGTCGCTGATCTTCGTGAGTTCCCAAAGATTGGCGCGCCGAACCGCGACATGATGGAGGCACTGCGCGGTCTCTCGTCCAATCCGGCGACCCGCAACTCACTGCTCGATCATCTTGCCAACACCCGTAAAGAGCGGATGTCGAAAGGTGGCACGGTCGAGGTCGGTCCCGGCGACCTCAAGCCTATTGAGCGCTATCGCCGCGCCCGGGATTGGGAGCCGCCGGCCGTCCCCGCTCCCGAGGCTGGACGTCCTGATTCCTGAGCTGACGACGAAGGTCGATATCCAGGACCAGTACCACCCCGGTTCTCGGAACGATGAGCTGGAGCTGACCTTCTTTCGAACGGAAGAAGATCCCGATCGCGTTGCGGCCGGGATCTTCTCCGTATCCGATATCGCGACTGGTGCCGTATCCCTCCGCGCCGATGGCGACAACGCCAAACCGCAAATCGGGATATAGGCGCAAAGAAAGATAGTGCTGGCCGCTGCGTTTCTCGATCCACCAGTCCTTTCCGTCGAAGTAGACTCGGCAATGGAGCCACGCGTTGTCGTCGGTGACGCCCAATAACAGCGTCGTCAAGCGGCATGGGCGGCGCCCAGCCCAGGATTGCGGCTCGAACGCCGCGAATGGCAGGCGCGCGCGCGCTCGGAGTCCATCGACATCCACCTCCCGAATTCTATAGGGGTCAGGGCGCGCCGCGCGTTCGATCGCGCGCTCGAAATACCGCTCCCAATTCTCGATGAAGTCGCGATCCCGCTCGGAGACGATGGCGCGCCAGTCGGCTGGCGGCGTTTGGCCCGCCACCGGCGGCGCCCAAGCCAGGAAGAGTGCGAGAACGATCCGTTTCATCCCGCCATGATTGCGCCGTGTCCGGGCATCGTCAATGGCGTCGATACGCATGTCGAAAGGCGCACCTGCGCGCTCAATCCCCCAGCGCTTCGCCTTCGCGGCGCGGATCGGCGCCGCCGAGCAGGCGCGTCTGGCCCTGGCGGCGCACGATCTGGATGACGCCCAGTCCGCTGGTCAGCGGCCCCACGGTCACTTCGTGGCCGAGCGCGCGCAGCTCGCCCGCGAGGCCCGCGATCGGCGTCTCGCGCTCGAGTTCGGTGGCGCCGTTCAGGTTGACGAAATGCGGCAGCGCCACCGCGCGCTGCGGATCGAGCCC
>JAMNXK010000635.1 GCA_023653245.1 Tagaea sp. | reverse complement strand
GTCACTTTCGACGTGAAGCGCTCGCGGATCATCTTGAAGCCGATGACGAGGTCCCAGGTATCGACGTTCGTCTCGCGCGACTTGAGGCGTGCCGCGATGCACCAGGGCAGGAATTCGGGATAGCGATCGACCTCGGCCACCAGCGTGTAGAGCTGGGCGGCGGTGTAGGGCATTTTCCGCTTTTCGGCGTGGGTGGGCATCAGGCCGCGCTCAGGGCAAGGACTTGGACACCTTGCCGCGCCGCGACGGTCGCGAGCTTGGCGTCGGCGGTGGCGAGAGGCGATTTCATCGCCAAGGCCATAGCCAAGTACACGCAGTCGGCCGTTTCATGACCGACAGAAATCGACAGCATCAAGGCGCGATCGATAGCGGCATCGTCGAGCTCGCTCCATGCCACGCCGAGCCGGTCGATGAACGCCATCGACGCGAGCGCTTGCGAAGAGGTCAAGGTGCCGCGCCGGACTTTGCGCGAAAAGGCGATCGCGCACTCCATTCGCGCGATACGCGGCGCGTGCAACGCGAATCCTGAAAGGGACGCGCGCCACCGCGCGGCATCGAGCTCGCCGGCATAGATCGCGACGAGTACGCTCGCATCGACGACCGCCGGTATACCGCTCATATCTCGGCGTCGCGCCACGCGCGGATGTCTTCGACGGCGGTCGATGGCGTTTGCTTGTCGCCCATATAGCTTCGAACTTGCGCCGCGACGACTTCCCAGTCCGCCGCAGTCATGACCTTCGGTTCCGGACGTTTCGCTTGCCGTTGGGCCGCTCGCTCGCTCGCCGCTTGGAGCAAAATTCGAACCTCGGCTTCCATGGAACGCTCGTTTGCCTTCGCTTGCTCCTTGAGCAGCTCAAGCACGCCGTCATCCACATTTCGGATCGTCAGATTTCCCATGCAGGCATTATGCCTGCAAAGCGCCAGCAACGCAATCCGAGCCTATTGCGCCGCCGCGAGCTTGGCCGCGCGGGCGTCGCGCAAGGCCGCGAAATCGCGGTCGGCGTGGTAGCTCGAGCGCGTCAGCGGGCTCGACGCCACCAGCAGGAATCCCTTCGACTTCGCGATCGTCGCGTAGTCGGCGAACTCGTCCGGCGTCACGAAGCGATCGACGGCGGCGTGCTTGGGCGTGGGCTGGAGATATTGGCCCAGCGTCAGGAAATCGACATCGGCCGAGCGCTGGTCGTCCATCACTTGCATGATCTCGGTGCGCGTCTCGCCCAGCCCGACCATCAGACCCGACTTGGTGAAGATCGTCGGATCGAGCTCCTTCACCCGCTGCAAGAGGCGCAAGGAGTGGAAATAGCGCGCGCCGGGCCGGATCGTCGGATAGAGGCGCGGGATCGTTTCGAGATTGTGATTGAACACGTCGGGCCGTGCGGCGACCACGATCTCCAACGCGCCATCCTTGCGCAGGAAATCGGGCGTGAGCACTTCGACGGTCGTCGCGGGCGTGCGCGCGCGGATGGCGCGGATGGTGCGCGCGAAATGCTCCGCCCCGCCGTCGTCGAGGTCGTCGCGATCGACCGAGGTGAGCACGATATGCGCGAGGCCCATTTTCTCGACCGCCGAGGCCACGTTCTCGGGCTCGTGCGGGTCGAGCTTGTCCGGCATGCCGGTGGCGACGTTGCAGAACGCGCAAGCGCGCGTGCACACGGCACCCAAAAGCATCATCGTGGCGTGCTTCTTCTTCCAGCACTCGCCGATATTCGGGCAGGCCGCTTCCTCGCACACGGTCACGAGATTGTGCTCGCGCACGATGCGCCTTGTCTCGGCGTATTCGGCCGAGACCGGCGCTTTCACGCGGATCCAATCGGGCTTGCGCACCTGCACGGGATTGTCCGGCTTGTGCGCCTTCTCGGGATGGCGGAGCTTGGCGTCCATCACCTAGAAATGGATCGCGCGGCCATAGGCGTCAAGCACGCTCTCGTGCATCATTTCGGAGAGCGTGGGATGCGGGAAGACCGTGTGCATCAGCTCGGCCTCGGTCGTTTCCAGCGTCTTGGCGATGCCGTAGCCCTGGATCAGCTCGGTCACCTCCGCCCCCACCATATGCGCGCCCAACAGCTCGCCGGTCTTGGCGTCGAACACGGTCTTGACCATGCCCTCGGGCTCGCCCAAGGCGATGGCCTTGCCGTTGCCGATGAAGGGGAAGCGGCCGACCTTGACCGTGTGGCCGAGCTCCTTGGCCTTCTTCTCGGTGAGGCCGACCGAGGCGACCTGCGGCGTGCAATAGGTGCAGCCCGGAATGTTCGAGACGTCGAGCGGGTGCACATTCTTGAGGCCCACGATGGTCTCGATGGCGATCACGCCCTCGTGGCTCGCCTTGTGCGCGAGCCACGGCGCGCCGGCGATGTCGCCGATCGCCCACACGCCCGGCTCGCCGGTGCGGCCATAGGCGTCGATGACCACATGGGTGCGATCGACCTTCACCTTGGTGCCTTCGAGGCCGAGCTTCTCCACGTTGCCGACGATGCCGACGGCCGAGATCACGCGCTCGACGACGATCTCCTGCATCTTGCCCGCGGCCTCGATCGACACGGTCACCGTATCGGCGCCCTTCTTGAGGCCCTTGACCGTCGC
>JAMNXK010000634.1 GCA_023653245.1 Tagaea sp. | reverse complement strand
GCCGCGCTGGCCGAGACCGATCGGCGCCGCGCCAAACAGGTCGCCTACAACGAAGCCCACGGCATCACGCCCGAGAGCATCCGCACCAAGATCGGCGACATCATGGGCAGCGTCTACGAGCGCGACCGCGTGACGGTCGCCACCGGCGACGACGGGGCGGCGCATCTGGTGGGCAGCAATCTGCGCGCCCATCTCGCGTCGCTCGAAACGCGCATGCGCGAGGCCGCCGCCGATCTGGAGTTCGAGGAGGCCGCGCGCTTGCGCGACGAGATCAAGCGCCTGGAATCCTTCGAGCTCGAATTGCCCGGCGGCGTGAGCGCCAATGGCGTCGGCGAAGGCCCGCAAGCTTCCTACAAGACGGACGGGCCGAAGCCGCGCTCGACGGCCGGTGCGGTCAATTCGCGCAAAGGCCGCGCCAGCCGCCCGCAACGAGGCGGTGCCAGGAAGTGAACGCCCTCGTCGTTCCGCTCGCCGTCACGCTGTCGATCCAGATCGCGATCAGCGGTGCGGGCCTCGCAGGCGCCGTGCTCGCCCCCATCGCCAACGACGATCTGGGCCTCGCCGCCGCGTTCGTCGGCATCTACGTCGCCTACATGTACGCGGCGGCGGCGATCGCGACCGCCACCTCCGGCGCTTGGCTGCAGCGTTTCGGGCCGATCGGCACGAGCCAGATCTGCCTGGGTTTCTCGGGAATGTCGCTGCTCGCGATTTCGACCGGCACGCTGTGGGGCTTCGCGCTGGCCGGGTTGCTGGCGGGGCTCGGCTACGGCCCGACCACGCCCGCGTCGTCGGCGATCCTGGCGCGCGTCGGCCGGCCCGATCAGCGCAATTTGATTTTCTCGATCAAGCAAACCGGCGTGCCGGGCGGCAACATGCTCGCCGCCGCCGCCATGCCGAGCTTGGCGCTCGCGTTCGGCTGGCAAGGGGCGGCGGCGATCGGCGGCATCGTCGTGCTGCTCCTGGCCGTCGCGTTGGCGCCGCTGCGCAAAGGCATGGACGCGGCCGCACCCGTGGCGCGCGCGCCGTCCTTGCGCGCGGCGCTGGTCGAGCCGATGCGCGCGATCTGGGCGCGCGCGGATCTGCGCCGCCTGGCGCTCGTGTCGATCGCGTATTCGGGGCTGCAAGGCGCCTTGTCGGCGTTCCTGATCGTCTTTTTGGTCGAGGACGCGGCGCTGGGCATCGTCGGCGCGGGCTTCGTGCTGGCGGTCGCGCAAGCCGCCGGCGTCGGCGGCCGGGTGTTGTGGGGCGTCGTCGCCGATCGCCTGGGCACGCCCGCGCTCGTGCTCGGCCTGCTGGGGGTCGCCATGGGCGCGTTCGGCATCGCGATGGCGGCGACGGCGCCGCTGCTGCCGATTCCCGCCCTCGTGGCACTGGCGGCGTGCTTCGGCGGCACGGCCGTGGCGTGGAACGGCGTCTATCTGGCCGAGGTCGCGCGGCTGGCGGGCCCCGCGCAGGCGGGCGAGATGATCGGCGCCAGCGGCTTCTTCACCTTCGGCGGCGTGGCGCTGCTGCCGTTCGCCTTCACCATGATCGTGCTGGCCGCGGGCAGCTACGCGCTCGCCTATGGGCTGATCTCCGCGCCCGCGATCCTGTGCGGCATCTGGCTGTTGCGCGGCCGCGCGGAGGCGTCTAAGCCCCTGTCATGATCCCCGCCACGATCCCACGGACCGCGCTGGTCACCGGCGGCGCCAAGCGCCTGGGCGCGCTGTTCGCGCGCGCGCTGGCCGCCGACGGTTTCCGCGTGGCGGTGCACCACAACGCGAGCGAAGACGAGGCCCGCGCCCTCGCGGCCGAAATCGGCGGCGTGGCGCTGCGCGCCGATCTCGCGATCGAGGCGGACGTCGCGGGTCTGGCCAAGGCCGCGCGCGCGGTACTCGGGCCGCTCGGCGTGGTGGTCAACAACGCCTCGCGCTTCGAGCGCGACGAGGCAACCGACGTTTCGCGCGCGAGTTGGGACGCGCATATGGAGGCCAATCTCCGCGCGCCCTTCGTGCTGATCCAGGATCTCGCGCGGCATCTGCCCGACGGCGCGGAAGGCGTGGCGATCAACCTGCTCGACCAGCGCGTCTGGAATCTCACCCCGCATTTCACCAGCTACACGCTGTCCAAGGCGGGGTTGTGGACGCTGACCCAAACGCTCGCTTTGGCCTTGGCGCCGCGCGTGCGCGTGGCGGCGATCGGTCCGGGCCCGACTTTGCCCAGCCCGCGCCAAACCCAAGCGCAATTCGACCGTCAGGTCGATAGCGTGCCCTTGAACCGCGGCCCCGGGCTCGACGAGATGGCGTCGGCGCTGCGCTTCATCCTCGCCACGCCATCCTTCACCGGACAGATGCTGGCGCTGGACGGCGGCCAGCATCTGAACTGGGCCGCGACGGCACCCCACGCCGAGCCCGACGAGTGACGCCAAGCGGCACGCGCAAACTGCTGATAAGCGATCTGGTGCTGCCGGCGCGCATCGGCGTGTTCGCGCGCGAGAAGGCGGCTGCCCAGCGCGTGCGGATCAACGTCGAACTCGACGTGCTCGACCGGAAGGTGCGCGACGAGCGCGTCGGCGACGTGGTGCGCTACGACAAGCTGATC
>JAMNXK010000633.1 GCA_023653245.1 Tagaea sp. | reverse complement strand
GTTGAGCTGATCCACGCGGTCGAGCGCGCGGTCGTAGATCGCGCGCAGCTCGGGCGACAGCCGCTCGGCGAGCAGATCGCGTTCGGTCAGGCCCGAGCGTTCGAGCCACTCGCCGGGGATATAGCGCCGGCGCAGATCGAGCCAATCGGTCTGCGCGTCTTGCAGGTGATTGAGGATCTGCAAGGAAGCGCACAGCGCGTCCGAGGCAAGCCAGATTTCCTTCGCCTCGCCGTGCAGATCGAGCAGGAAGCGCCCCACGGGTGCGGCCGAATAGCGGCAATAGGCGAGCAGGTCCGACCAGTTGCGGCAATTGCGTCCGCCCGCATCGGCTTTGAAGGCCTGCAACAAGTGGCGGGCGTGCTCGATCGGCAAGCCGCGCGCGGCGAAGATTTCGCGCAAAGCGACGGCCGTTTCGGGGCCGGCGCCGCCCAGCAAGGCCGCGTCGTAGGCGTCCAGCGCCACGAGCTTGTCGGGCGCCTCGCGCGCCGGGTCGTCGGCGATGTCGTCGACTTCGCGCGCGAAGGCATAGAAGGCGTGCACCGCCGGGCGATGGGCGCGGGCGATCAGCCAGGAGCCGACGGGGAAATTCTCGGTGCTGCGGGTGCGGGTCACATGTCGATTCCTGGCGGCGCAGCGCCTATATAGCATCCATGTCCGACGCCGCCTTATCGGAAGCCGACCGGAGTTTGCGCGCCGCCGACCCCGAGCGCTGGCGCACCACGTTGTTCGCCGGCGGCGCCGACCGCGCGCGGCTGGTGTCGATCTACGCCTTCAACCTCGAAATCGCCCGGGTGCGCGAGACCGTGTCCGAGCCCATGCTGGGCCAGATCCGCCTGCAATGGTGGCGCGAGGCGTTGGACGAGATCGCGGCCGGCGGGCCCGTGCGCAAGCATCTGATCGTCGAAGCGCTGGCGGCGACGCGTCCCGATTTCGCGGCGTTGCGCGACGCGATCGACGCGCGCGAACGCGATCTGGACGATGCGCCCTACGCCGATCTGGCCGAGATGGAGCGTTACGCGCGCGGCGCGGGCGGATCGATCGCGCGCGCCGCGTTCGGCGAATTTCACGCGGCTTCCGAGCCGATCGGCACGGCCTATGCGCTCGCGGGCATGCTGCGCGCGCTGCCGTTCTTCGCCCGCCAGCGCCGCACGCCGCTGCCCGCCGATCTGATGGCCCAAGCCGGGCTCGAGCCCGACGCGATTCACGAGAACAAGGCGGGCGACGCGTTGCGCGGCGTGGTCGAACCCGTGGCGCGCCGCGCCCAAGCGCTGCTCGACCAAGCCCGCGCGCGCGACGTCCCCAAGCCGCTGTTCGCCGCCGCTTTGCCGGGCAAGGTCGCGGCTTTGGCCTTGCGGCGGCTCGAACGCGCGCGCTTCGATCCGTTCGCCGCCGAACTCCAGAAACCCCATCCCGCCGATATCTGGCGGCTGTGGTGGGCGCATTCACTGCGCCGCTTCTGAGTTTCCTTCGCCGAGCCACGCGATCAAATCCGCGCGCGCGCGATGGGCATAGGCCTTCTTGCGGTCGGCCTTCTTGGGCAACGCAGGGAAGGGCGGGAACAGGCCGAAATTGCAGTTCATCGGCTGGAAGGTCTTGGCGTCGCCGCCGCCGGTGATGTGCGCGAGCAGCGCGCCGAACGCGGTCGTGGGCGGTGGGGGGACGATGGCGCGGCCCAGCCGCTCGGCCGCGGCGAAGCGCCCGGCGAGCAGCCCGATCGCCGCACTCTCGACATAGCCTTCCACGCCGGTGACTTGGCCCGCGAAGCGCAGCGCGGGCCGGGCCTTCAAGCGTAGCGTCGGGTCGAGCAGCTTGGGCGAGTTGATGAACGTGTTGCGATGGATGCCGCCCAGCCGCGCGAACTCGGCGCGTTCGAGGCCGGGGATCGAGCGGAAGATCCGCGATTGCTCGGCGTATTTGAGCTTCGTTTGAAAGCCCACGATGTTGTAGAGCGTGCCCAGCGCGTTGTCCTGCCGGAGCTGCACGACCGCATGCGCGCGCCGCCCGGTGCGCGGATCGGTCAAGCCGATCGGCTTCATCGGGCCGAAGCGCAAGGTTTCGGGCCCGCGCTCGGCCATCACTTCGATGGGCAGACAGCCCTCGAAATAGGGCGTGTCTTTCTCCCACGCCTTGAACTCGGTCTTGTCGCCCGCGAGCAGGGCGGCGATGAACGCGTCGTATTGTTCCTTGTCCATCGGGCAGTTCACGTAGTCGGCGCCGTCGCCCTTGTCCCAGCGCGATTGCAGCCAGGCCTTGTCGAAATCGATGCTGTCCTTGTGGACGATGGGGGCGATCGCGTCGAAAAACGCGAGCGACTCTTCGCCCGTGAGCGCGCGCACGGCCTGGGCCAAGGCGGGCGAGGTGAGGGGTCCGGTCGCGAGAATGACGCTCGACCAATCTTCGGGCGGCAAGCCGACGATCTCCTCGCGGCGGATCTCGATCGAGGGCTCGGCTTCGAGCGCGTCGGTCACGGCTTGGGAGAAGCCCTCGCGGTCGACCGCCAGGGCCGCACCGGCCGGCACGCGATTCGCGTCGGCCGCGCGCAACACCAGCGAGCCCGAGCGGCGCAATTCGTCGTGGAGAAG
>JAMNXK010000632.1 GCA_023653245.1 Tagaea sp. | reverse complement strand
TTGTGCAGATTCCACAGCGAGTCGGCGATGTCGGACGCGCCGGCCCAGCCGCCGAGCATCGGGTCGAGCGGTTCGAGCGCGCGCATCTCGAGCAAACGCGACATGTTGGCGAGCTTGACCATCGCGCAATCGGGCGCGTTGTTGGCCACGATCGCGGCGTAGAGCCGGGTGTAGTAGTCGTTGCCACCGCCCCAGGGAATGCTCTCGGCCTGGATGCGGATGCCGGGATTGGCGCGCTCGAACGCGGCCACGAGCTCGGCCGGCGAATGCTGCGGGTTGTCGAAATGGTACCACCAGCGCACCGTCGCCGGCGCTTGGGCGTTGACCAAAGCGGGTGCGGCGAGCGTGGCGCCGGCGCTCGCCAGAAAGGTTCTGCGTTTCATGGTCGTTTCTCCCTTTTGGTTCATTGGAGTTTTTCGGACAGGAATCGGCCGGCGGCGGCGTGCGCGTCGCGCGCCGGCCCGAGCTGGGCGGACATCTGCATGAAGCCGTGGGTCACGCCCGCATGCATATCGAGCCGCGCATCGCCGCCCGCATCGGCGAGCGCGCGCGCGAGATCGAGCGATTCGTCGCGCAACGGATCGAGCGACGCGGCGTTGAGATAGGCCGGCGGCAAGCCGGCGAGATCGGGCAGCCGCGCGGGCCCGCGCCAGTTTTCCCAGTACCAGCGCATGCGCGCGGTGGTGAGCCCGAAGCCGGTCCCGAAAGCCGCGTGGCTCGGCGTATCGAAGACCGGCAAGTAGCAGCCGTAGAACAGCGCCATCGCGCGCAGCCTGGATTTCCAAGGCGCCGCCGCCGCCGCGAGCAGCGAAATCGCCGCCCCGGCCGAATCGCCGGCGAGCGCCAGCCGCGCGGGATCGACCGCGTCGCCGGCGATTCCCGTCGCGAGCGCTTCGAGGGCCGCGTGCGTGTCTTCGATCGCCGCCGGATAAGGATGCTCGGGCGCCAAGCGATACGCGATGCCGAGCACGCAAGCGCCGCTTTCGATCGCGAGGCGCGCCATCGTGCCGCGATGGGAGTCGAGCGAGCCGAACGTCCAGCCGCCGCCATGCGCGAACACGACGCAAGGCCTTTTGGACGCCAGCGACGGACGCAACAGCCGCGCGGCCATGGGCCCGCGCCGCGTCGGGATGGTCAGCTCGCGGATCTCGGGCAAGGCGGGCGCAGTCGCGTTCCACGGCGCGTTCATGCGCTCGAAGATCGCGCGCGCCTCGGCCAAAGGAAGCGATTGGTAGTCGGGCGCCGGGGAACCCGCCGCCAGGATCGCGGCCATTTCGGGATGGACCCAGCTCATGCCGCGCGCCCCTTGCGCGGCCGCGCGCGCTCGACCTCGACGATCGTGTCGAGATGGTGGGCGATCTCGCGCGCCAGACGCTCGCCGTCGCCGGCTTCGAGCGCTTCGAGCAGCGCGTCGTGCCGCTCGGCCGTGCGCGCGAGCGTGCGGCGATGGCCCGGCGCCCAGAGTTTCTGGCGGTGCGAATGCAGCATGCAGCGGATCAGGATCTGTTCGAGCACCGGCGGGCTTGCCAGCCGGAAGATCGCCGCGTGGAAGCGCATGTCGAGCTCGATGAGCGCGTATTCGTCGCCGCGCTTGGCCGCCGCGGCCATGCCCTTGCGCAAGGCCGCGAGCTCGGCGCCGGCTTCGGGCGTGTAGGCGCGCGCCGCGCGCACCGCGCCCCGGGTCTCCAGGCGTTTGCGCAGATCGAGGATCTCCTCGGCCGCGTCCGGGTCGAGGCGCGTGACCGACGTGCCGCGATGGCCCGAGCGGGCGACCAGCCCGTCCTCCTGCAAGCGCAGCAGCGCCTCGCGCACCGTGCCCTGGCTGCAGCCGAGCTCGCGCGCCAGGCCCAGCTCGGTCAGCGGCCGGCCCGGCTCGATCTCGTTGAGCACGATCCTGCGCTTGAGCGCCGAATAGACGATGTCGCGCGGGCGCGCGGCTGCCGGCATGTTTCCCCCTTGCCCCGACATTATCGATATCGATAATTGGCCGCAAGCCCCCGTCTGGCCGGCGCGGCCGGAATTTGCTAGACTGCCGCCTATGATCCCCCGCCGTACCCTGCTGGCGCTTTCGGGCGCCGCCTTGCTCGCCACGCCCGCGCTTGCGCGCCCGTCGGCCAAATTCACCGAAGCCGCCTTCAAGGCAGCGCAGGACGCCGACAAGAGCATCCTGGTCGAGATCACGGCCGTGTGGTGCCCGGCTTGCAAAGCGCAAGCGCCGGTGCTCGAGCGCCTGCTGACCAGCGCGAAGTTCCGCGACTACGTGGTCTTCACCATCGATTTCGACTCGGAGAAGGACGCGATGCGCCGCTTCGAGGCGCGCCTGCCCGGCACGCTCCTGGTCTTCAAGGGCGAGGATCAGATGGGCCGCAGCCTGGCCGACACCGACCCGGTGTCGTTGGCGGCTTTGCTGGAGATGGGTCTCTAGGCGAAGGCCCCTACTTCTTCCAGCCGACGATCGAGGCGAGCGTCATATAGAGCTTGCCCACGTCCGACGACACGAAGGTCGAGACCAGCACGTTCTCGGGATCGGCCTCGCGCGCTTCGGCGATCAGTTTGTCGTACTGCGTGAGATAGTCCGTCACA
>JAMNXK010000631.1 GCA_023653245.1 Tagaea sp. | reverse complement strand
TGTCACGCCGATGCCGACGGCTATCGCCCCGACGGCAATTGCCGCGCCTGCATGGTGGAGATCGAGGGCGAGCGCGTGCTCGCACCGTCCTGCCTGCGCAAGCCGGCGCCCGGGATGAAGGTCCGCGCCGCGAGCGCGCGCGCGATCGCCGCGCGCAAATCCGTGATCGAGCTGCTGCTCGCCGATCAACCGGCGCGCGCGGTCGCGCACGATCCGAATTCGCGGCTGTGGCGCTTCGCGGACGAGACGGGCGCGCGCGAAGGCCTGTATCCGAAACGCGAAGCGCCCGCGCCCGATGCCAGCCATCCGGCGATGCGCGTGGCGCTCGATGCGTGCATCCACTGCAATCTGTGCGTCCGCGCCTGCCGCGAGGTCCAGGTCAACGACGTGATCGGCATGGCGGGGCGAGGGCACGCCGCGTCGATCGTGTTCGACTTCGCCGATCCGATGGGGGCGAGCACCTGCGTGGCGTGCGGCGAATGCGTGCAAGCCTGCCCGACCGGCGCGCTGATGCCCGCCACGCGCCAGGACGACGCAGGCCGTGCCACGCCCGAACCCGAACGCAAAGTGGCGAGCGTGTGTCCCTATTGCGGCGTGGGCTGCCAGGTCGAATTCGGCGTGACCGACAACCGCATCGTCGAAGTGAAAGGCATCCCGGGCCCGGCGAACGAAAGCCGCCTGTGCGTCAAAGGCCGCTTCGGCTTCGACTACGTGGCCCATCCGCATCGTCTGACCGTGCCGTTGATCCGGCGCGAGGACGCGCCCAAGGACGCCGCCATCGCCGTCGATCCCGGCAATCCGTGGACCCATTTCCGCGCGGCGAGCTGGGACGAAGCGCTCGATCGCGCCGCCTCCGGCTTCCGGCGTCTGCGCGGCGCGGGCGGCGGCGCGGCGCTCGCGGGCTTCGGCTCGGCCAAGTGTTCCAACGAAGAAGCGTATCTGTTCCAGAAGCTCGTGCGCGCGGGCTTCGGGACCAACAATGTCGATCACTGCACGCGGCTGTGCCACGCGTCGTCGGTCGCGGCGCTGATCGAGGGCATCGGGTCGGGTGCTGTGACCGCACCCTTCACCGCCTGCCGCGAGGCGGACGTTATCGTGGTCATCGGCGCCAACCCGACCGAGAACCATCCGGTCGCCGCGACGTTCTTCAAGCAAGCGGCCAAGCGCGGCGCCAAGCTGATCGTGATGGACCCGCGCGGCATGGCGCTGAAGCGCCACGCCTGGCGCATGCTCGCCTTCAAGCCCGGCCGCGACGTGGCGATGCTCGGCGCCATGCTCAACGTCATCGTCGCCGAAAAACTCTTCGATCCGGCCTTCGTCGCCGAGCGCACCGAGGATTTCGCGCGGTTCGCCGCGGAGGTCGCGGATCTCACGCCCGAGCGCATGGCGCCGATCTGCGGCATCGACGCCGATACGTTGCGCGAGGTCGCGCGCGTCTATGCCCGCGCCAAGGCGGCGATCGTGTTCTGGGGCATGGGCGTGTCGCAGCACGCCCACGGCACCGACAACGCGCGCTGTCTGATCGCGCTCGCCTTGCTCACCGGGCAGATCGGGCGGCCCGGCACGGGGCTCCATCCCTTGCGCGGGCAGAACAACGTGCAAGGTGCCTCCGACGCCGGGCTCATTCCGATGATGCTGCCCGACTACCATCCCGTGGCCGACGCCGCCGCGCGCGGCGACATCGAGCGGCTATGGGGTGCGGTGCTCGATCCCAAGCCCGGGCTCACGGTCGTCGAGATCGTGGGGGCGATTCTCCGGCGCGAGATCAGGGGCATGTATATCCTGGGCGAGAATCCCGCGATGTCGGATCCCGACGCCGCGCATGCGCGCGAGGCGCTCGCCACGCTCGAGCATTTGGTGGTGCAGGACATTTTCCTGACCGAGACCGCGTTCCACGCCGACGTCGTGCTGCCCGCGACCGCTTGGCCCGAGAAGGACGGCACCGTCACCAACACCAACCGCCAAGTCCAGATGGGGCGCGCGGCTCTCGACCCGCCCGGCGAAGCCAAGCCCGATTGGTGGATCGTGACCGAGATCGCCAAGCGCTTGGGTCTCGATTGGCGCTACGAACATCCGCGCGACGTGTTCGCCGAAATGGCGCTGGCGATGCCCTCGCTGGCGAACATCGAATGGGCGCGGCTCGAACGCGAAAACTCGGTGACCTATCCTTGTCCGGCGCCCGGCGCGCCGGGCACCGAGATCGTGTTCGGCGACCGCTTCCCGACCAAAAGCGGCAAGGCGCGGCTGGTGCCCGCCCGGCCCGGCGAGCCGTCGGAGATGCCCGACGCGGAGTTCCCGCTGGTGCTGATCACCGGCCGCCAGCTCGAGCACTGGCACACCGGCGCGATGACGCGTCGCGCCACCACGCTCGACGCGATCGAGCCGGCCCCCAGCGCGTCTTTGTCGGTCGCGGAGTTGGCGCGGTTGGGGATCGCGCCAGGCGCCAAAGTGCGCCTGACCACGCGGCGCGGGCGGATCGAACTGGCCGCGCGCGCGGACGACGCGGTGCCGGCGGGCGCGGTGTTCGTGCCCTTCGCCTATGCCGAGGCGGCGGCGAACATGCTCACCAATCCGGCCCTCGATCC
>JAMNXK010000630.1 GCA_023653245.1 Tagaea sp. | reverse complement strand
TAAACGCAGATGGACTTCAAATCGCGCATGCCGCCCTCATAAAGCGGTTCGCGGGGCCGAACAAGCATGCGGAAATTTCGGCGCGATCCGGCTATAGTGCGCCCGCGCGGCAAATCGCCGCGTGCGCGTTTACCGCAATGGATTCTGGAGGGGGTTCCCCGATGTCGTCGAAGCTTCGCCTTGTCGCTCTCGCTTTGGGCCTGTCCGTGCTCGCCACCGGTGCCTTCGCCCAGGCGCCCGAAATCGCCCAGCGTCAAGATCGCATGAAGGCCGTCGGCGCCGCCGTCGGCCAGATGGCGCCCGTGATGCGCAACGAGCAGCCCTGGAACGCCGCCACGATGGGCCAGGCCGCGACCGCCGTCGCGACAAACCTGACCGCCGCCAAGGCGCTCTATCCGGCGGGCTCGACCCACGCCAATTCGCGCGCACTGCCCGCGATTTGGGAGCGCAAGGCCGAGTTCGACGGCTTGATGGACCGCGGTGTCTCGGCCGCGCAAGCGCTCGTCCAAGCCGCCGCCGCCGGCAACGAAGCCGGGTTCCGTGCCGCCTTCCCGGCGCTCGGCCAGTCGTGCGGCGCCTGCCACACGCCGTTCCGCCGTCCGCAGTCCTAAGCGTCCGTTCCGCCGCCCGCCGGTCGCATCCGGCGGGCGGGGGAGCCTTCGGCCGATGGCGCGTCTTTTCGTTTTCGCCGCACTCGGTGCGGCCCTTCTGGTTTCGCCGGCGCGCGCGCAGACCGACGCGATCGCGCGCGGCGCGTATGTGTTCGCGGCCGCCGGTTGCGCGGGCTGCCACACCGACGTCAAGAACAACGGCCAGCTTCTGGCCGGTGGGCGCGAACTCAAAACGCCCTTCGGCAGTTTTTTCGGCCCCAACATCACCGCCCATCCCGAAGCCGGGATTGGCAAATGGTCGGACGCCGATTTCGTCCGCGCGCTGCGTCAGGGGCGGCGCCCCGACGGCGCGCATTATTTCCCGGTGTTTCCCTTCACGTCGTTCACCAAGATGACCGATCGGGATATCCTCGATCTCAAGGCCTATATCTTCTCGCTGCCGGTGTCGGCGCAACCGAGCAAGCCGAGCACCGTCGGCTTTCCGTTCAATCTGCGCTTCCTGCAATTCGGCTGGAAGCTGCTCAACTTCACACCCGGCGAGTTCCGCCCCGATCCGGCGAAGAACGCTCAGATCAATCGTGGCGCCTACGTGACTCAGGCCCTGGGCCATTGCGTCGAGTGCCACAGCCCGCGCGACGCGTTGGGCGGCTTGCGGCGCGGCATGCTCTATGCCGGCGATCTCAACCATGCCGGGCAGGGGACCAAAGTCCCCAACATCACCCCCCATCGCGGAACGGGTTTGGGCGGCTGGTCGGAAGGGGCTTATGCCGATCTTCTCGGCTCGGGCATGACGCCGGACGGCGATTTCGTCGGCGGCGATATGGGCGAGGTGGTGGCCAATTCGACCTCGAAACTCACGCCCGCGGACCGGGCGGCGATGATCGCCTATCTGCGCCAACTGCCGCCCGTCGAGCATCGGGTGCGCGGCGGCAATTGAAGTCGAGCGCGCGGGGGCCTAACCTTAGAGCATGGTCGATCCGAGTCGAGGGCGCCGGCGATGAGCCGCGCCACCCTGATTGCCGTTCTCGGCGCGCTTTTCGTGGGCGCGGCGCTCTTCCTGGGCTTTCGTAGTTTTGCGCCCGACGCACCTTCTCCGCGCGTGGCGGCGCCGCAGCCCGTCGCGCCGCCGCCGATCGTCGCACCCGCACCGGTACCGCCGCTGGCGCAGCCGGCCGTCGCGGCCCCGACGCGGCCGTCCTTCGACGTCGTGCGCGTCTCGCCGACCGGCGAGGCGGTGATCGCCGGGCGCGCGGCGCCCGACGCGACGGTGATCATCCAATTGGGCGACAAGGAGCTCGGACGCGTCGTCGCCGACGGGCGCGGGGAGTGGGTCTTCGTCACCGTCGAACCTTTGGCGCCGGGCGCGCACGAGCTGCGCTTGCGCGGGGAAATTCCGGGCGGCGAAGCGACGACATCCGAGCGCAACGTCGCCATTGTCGTGCCCGAGCGCGGACGCGGCACCGGCGGCGGCCCGTTGGTCGCATTGTTGCCCGCCGAAGGCACCGGGGCCGCCACTGTGCTGCAAGCGCCTGGGCCCGGCGTGGGCGGTCCGCGTTTGTCGATCGACGCGATCGATTACGGGGATGCCGGCGGCGTGGGAATTGCGGGGCGCGGCGAGCCGGGGGCGAATGTTCGCCTCTACGCCGACAACCGGTCGATCGGCGACGCGCAAGTCGGCCCCGACGGGCGCTGGCAGGTCGAGGTTCCGCAACTCGGCGAAGGCAATTACACGCTGCGCATCGACGAGCTCGGGACTCAAGGCCGCGTGACCGCGCGCGCAGAAACGCCCTTCCAGCGCGCGCGCGTGCCCGCGCCGGGGCCGGGCGAGCAGCTGGTCGTGGTCCAGCCCGGCAACTCGCTGTGGCGCATTTCCCGGCGAATCTATGGCGAGGGCTTGCGCTACACCACGATCTACGCCGCCAACCGCGAGCAGATCCGCGATCCCGACCTCATTTTCCCGGGCCAGATCTTCGC
>JAMNXK010000058.1 GCA_023653245.1 Tagaea sp. | reverse complement strand
CGGGGTCTTGCGAAAGAACGGGCGCTCTATGCGGCGAAAGTCCCCGGCTCGCGGTGTCGCTCGGCCGGGGTGACGAAAGCGCGCGAAGGGCGAGGCCGGTCCAAGACACGCATCCAGCGCTAAAACAACGAGCCCTGGCGCCCGTCGGTCGCTTTCTTCGCCTTGGGCGTGGCGGGAACCGGCTGGACTTCGGTCGCCGGCTCCTGGCAGCCCGGATCGTCGTGCTTGACCGAGTTCACGTAGGTCGAAACGCGCGTGTAGGCGAGCCATTCCGACGGCGGTGCCTTGATCAGCGCGCGCGCGTCGACCGAAGGGTCGAGCCAAGCGGCATAGTCGGCGGGTGACAAGATGATCGGCACCCGATCATGGAACCGCGCCATCGCTTCGTTGGCCGCCGTGTTGACGATGGTGAAGGTCTCCAGCACCGCGCCTTGCGGCGGGACCCAGCGCTCCCACAATCCCGCGAAGGCGAAGGGCGCGCCGTCCGTCATACGGAACAGCAGCGGCTGCTTGGTCTTCGGTCCCAAAGTCTGCCACTCGTAGAATCCGTCGGCGGGAACCAGGCAGCGGCGCTGGCGGAAGGCTTGTTTGAAGGCGGGCTTCTCGGCCACCGTTTCGCCGCGCGCGTTGATCATGTGGCTTTGCAGCTTGGTGTCTTCGGCCCAATAGGGCACCAGCCCCCAATTCAGCATCGCCAGTTCGCGCGCCCCGTCCGCCCCGCGCCGGATCACCGGGGCGGGTTGCGTCGGCGCCAGATTCCAGCGCGGCTGGAGGTTGGGCGACGGCCCTTCGAAGCCGAAAATCCGGCGCAACGCCTCGACGGGCGTGGTGATCGAATAGCGGCCGCACATGAAGCCTTTATCCGTCACGCTTGCGCGCTTGGCAATCGCCGCACCGGCGCCCTATTCTGCCTCCCTCATACGAACGGAGCGCATCCCCATGAAATTCGGTGTCGGTCAGTCCCCGCGTCGCCTCGAAGATCGCCGCCTGTTGCTCGGGCACGGCCGCTACACCGACGACACGACGCTCCCGCGGCAGGCCCACGCCTACTTCCTGCGCTCGCCCCACGCCCACGCCAAGATCGTCAAGCTCGACGTCGCGGCCGCCAAGGCCCTGCCGGGCGTGCTCGCGGTCGTCACGGGGGCCGATCTCGAAGCGGCGGGCATCGGCGACCTGCCCTGCATGGCGCCGCAGAAGCACCGCGACGGCTCGATGACCTGGGTGCCCCCGCGCCCGGCTTTGGCCAAAGGCACGGTGCGCTTCGTCGGCGACCCGATCGCCGTAATCGTCGCCGAAACCGTGGCCCAGGCCAAGGACGCCGCCGAAGCGGTCGAGATCGAGTTCGAGGAACTGCCGGCCGTCGGCGACATCGCGCGCGCGGGTGCGCCCGGCGCGCCGCTCGTGTGGCCCACGGCCAAGGGCAATGTCTGCATCGATTGGGAATTGGGCGATGGCGCCGCCACCGACGCCGCCTTCGCCAAGGCCGCGCGCGTGATCGAGCTCGACCTCGTCAACAACCGCCTGGCGCCGAGCTCGCTGGAGCCGCGCATGGCGATCGGCGATTGGGACAAGTCGTACGGACGTATGACGCTGCATGTCGGCAGCCAGGGCGGCTTCGGCATGCGCAAGATCCTGACCGGCAACGTGTTCAAGATCCCCGAGAACGGCTTGCGGGTGGTCTCGGGCGACGTCGGCGGCGGGTTCGGGATGAAGATCTTCCTGTTCCCCGAATACGTGGGCGTGCTGTTCGCCGCCCGCTTGCTCGAGCGCCCCGTGAAGTGGACCGGCGAGCGCAACGAGGCGTTCCAGGCCGACACGCATGGCCGCGACCACCTGACCAACGCCAAGCTCGCGGTCGACGCGACCGGCAAATTCCTGGCGATGAAGGTCTACACGCGCGCCAATCTCGGCGCCTATCTGTCGCAATACGGCCCCTTCATCCCGACCGCGGCGGGCACGGCGATGCTCGCGGGCGTCTACGATTTCGGCGCCATCCACGCCCATATCCACGGCTATTTCACCAACACGGCGCCGGTCGACGCCTATCGCGGCGCGGGCCGGCCGGAAGCCAACTACGTCACCGAGCGCATCGTCGATCTGGCGGCGCGCGAACTCGGCATTCCGCCCGACGAGCTGCGCCGCAAGAACTTCATCCCGCCGGCGAAAATGCCCTACAAGACGGCACTGGGCACGACCTACGACAGCGGCGAGTTCGCGCGCAACATGGACGACGCGATGAAGGCCGCCGATTGGGCCGGCTTCGCCGCGCGCAAGACGGCCTCCGCCGCCAAAGGCAAGCTGCGCGGCCGCGGCATGGCCACCTATATCGAGGCGTGCGGCGGCGGCGGCGAGGAAACCGCGCAAGTGCGCTTCGACGCGGGCGCCGGCGTCACCGTGATGGTCGGCAACCAGACCAACGGTCAGGGCCACGAGACCACCTACGCCCAGATGATCGCCGAGCGGCTCGGCCTGCCGATCGAATCCGTGCGCGTGGTGCAAGGCGACACCGACGTGGTGCTCTATTCGGGCATGACCGGCGGCAGCCGCGCGCTCGCGGTCACCGGTTCGGCGCTCGGCAAGGCGGTCGACAAGGTGATCGCCAAAGGCAAGAAGATCGCCGCCGCCGCGCTCGAAGCCGCCGAGGCCGATATCGAGTTCGACGGCAAGGCGTTCCGCGTCGCGGGCACCGACAAGACCAAGTCGATGGCGGATATCGCCAAGGCGAGCTTCGTCACCGCCAAGTTGCCGCCCGACCTGTCGATCGGCATCGACGAAACCGCGAGCTTCACGCCGCCGGGCGCCACCTATCCCAACGGGTGCCACATCGTCGAAGTCGAGATCGACCGCGCGACCGGCACGGTCGACGTCGTCGATTACGTGGTCGTCGACGATTTCGGCAACGTGATGAACCCGATGATGGTCGAAGGCCAGGTCCATGGCGGCGTGGCGCAAGGCCTGGGTCAGGCGCTGCTCGAAAAATGCGTCTACGATCCCGAGACCGGGCAGCTGCTGACCGGCTCGTTCATGGATTACGCCATGCCGCGCGCCTACGACCTGCCGCCGATCCGCTTCGCCTACAACGAAGTGCCGTGCAAGAACAACCCGCTGGGCGTGAAGGGCGCGGGCGAAGCCGGTGCGATCGGCGCGCCGCCCGCCATCATCGCCGCGGTCGTCGACGCGCTGGCCGAGTTCGGCGTCAAGCATGTCGACATGCCCGCGACGCCCGAGAAAGTCTGGCGCTTGATCCAAGCGGGCGACGCCAAGGCCGCCGCCGAGTGACGCTCGATCTTTCGGCTCTGCGCGCGCCGCTCGTCGCCTTGGCGCGGCGCGCGGGCGTCGAGATCATGCGCATTCACGATTCCGGTTTCGAGGTGCGCACCAAAGCCGACCGCACGCCGGTGACCGAGGCCGACGAGCGCGCCGAAGAAATCGTCCTGGCGGGCTTGCGGGAATTGACGCCGGACATTCCCGCGATCGCCGAGGAAGCGATGGCGCGCGGGCACGTCGCCTGGCCCGCGGCACCGCCGCGCGAATTCTGGCTCGTCGATCCGCTCGACGGCACGCGCGAATTCGTCGAGCGCAACGGGCAGTTCGCGGTGAATATCGGCCTCGTGCGCGACGGGCGCCCGGCTTTGGGCGTGGTGCTGCAACCGGCGACGGGCGTGGCGTGGTCCGGCGCCATCGGGATGGGCGCGTTTCGCGCCGAGCGCGACGGATCCGAACGCGCGATCGCCGCGCGCGCCAAGCCCGCCGACGGGCTGATCGTGATGTCGTCCAAGAGCCATGGCTCGGCCGCCGAGAGCGCCTATTGCGACGCGTTCGCGGTCAAAGAACACCGGCGCCTGGGGTCGGCGGCGAAATTCGGCCTCCTCGCGGAAGGGGCCGGCGATCTCTACCCGCGCTTCGGGCCGACCAGCGAGTGGGACACGGCCGCGGGCGAAGCGCTGTTGGTCGCCGCCGGCGGGCATGTCGAACGCATCGACGGCATGCCCCTCGTTTACGGCAAACCCGGCTTCCGCAATCCGGACTTCATCGCCCGCGGCGCGTGGTGACAGATCAGCGCGCCGGCAGCGCGCCGAGCGTGGCAAGCAGATCGTCGCCCGCGGCCGCCAATTCGCGCGCGGCGACGGAACCCGGCTCGAACTCGGTCACGCCCAGCCCCGCCCCCAGGCTCGCCGCATAGGCGGTGCGGTTGCCCAGCGCCACGCGGCACACGCCCGCGTCGAGCGCGTTGAGCTTTTCGATCATGTCGGTGGCCAGCGTCGAGCGCGGCGGCATGCGGTTGATCACCAGCATCGCTGGCCGGCGTTCTTCGCGCGCGAGCTTGAGCGTGGGCTCGGTCGCCCACAGATCCACCGGCGACGGCTGCACGGGCACCAGCACCAGATTCGCGTGCCGGATCGCGGTGCGCGAGTCCGTGAGCGCGTGCGGGGCCGAATCCACGATCACCATATCGTGCTCGCGCGCGAGCCGGTCGAGTTCGCCCGGCAGGCGCCAGCCCGACAGCTTGGCGAAGGCGAAGCCCAGCCCATCATGCCCGCGCGCGGCTTGGCGCAACTCGGTCCACAAGGCGAACGAGCCTTGCGGGTCGATATCGACGGCCGCCGTGCGCAAGCCGCGCCCGGCCCAATAGGCGGCCAAGTGGGCGGCGAGCGTCGTCTTGCCCGCCCCGCCTTTTTGCTGCGCCACGACGACGATTCTTCCCGGCATGGCGGCACCTTGCGCCCGTCCCTGGCGAACGCGCAAGGCCCCGTGCTACAGCCCGGGCCGCCATGCGTCTCCTGCCGCCCACCAAATCCAACATCGCGCGCGCCGCGTCCACCTTGCGCGCCGGCCGCTTGGTCGCCTTCCCGACCGAGACGGTCTACGGGCTGGGTGCCCGCGCCGACGATCCGCGCGCGGTCGCGCGCATCTACGCCGCCAAGGGCAGGCCGCGCTTCAATCCGTTGATCGCGCACGTGCCCGATATCGCGGCCGCCAAGCGCGCCGCCGCGTTCGACGCGCGCGCCGAGCTGCTCGCGGATCTGTTCTGGCCGGGTCCGTTGACATTGGTCCTGCCGGTACGCGGGCAGGGCGTCTGCTTGGCCGCGCGCGCGGGCCTCGACAGCGTGGGCGTGCGCGTGCCCGCGCATCCCGTCGCGCGCGCCTTGCTGCGCCGTGCGGGCGTTCCCATCGCCGCACCGAGCGCCAATCCGTCAGGCAAGCTTTCGCCGACCACCGCACTCGACGTCGCGCGCGGGCTGGGCGCGCGCGTCGACTTGGTGCTCGATGGCGGGGCGTGCGCCGTCGGGTTGGAATCGACCATCGTGGACCTCACGGGATCGCGCGCGCGCCTGCTTCGCCCGGGCGGCGTGCCGGTCGAAGCGATCGCCGCCGCGATCGGCGATCTTGCGGCGCCCGAGGGAACGATCAAGGCGCCGGGCATGCTCGCCAGCCACTACGCGCCGCGCGCCAAGTTGCGCTTGGACGCCGCGTCGCCGATGCCGGGCGAAGCCTATCTCGGCTTCGGCGGCCTGCCCGCGCGCGTCGAAGGCCTCGATCTCAGCCCGTCGGGCGATCTCGCCGAAGCCGCGCGGAACTTGTTCGCCTATCTGCGCGCGCTCGACCGCGCGGGCGAAGCGCGGATCGCGGTCGCATCGATTCCCGCGCGCGGGCTGGGCCGCGCCATCCGCGACCGTCTCGCGCGCGCGGCGGCGCCGAGCGCCTAGAAAACCCGGGTCATGTAGATCCCGCCGCCGAAGCTCGCCAGGATCGCGCGATCGCATTCGGCGGGCGCGAAGCCGTAGCGCGGCCACATCCGCTCGGTGCCCCGCACGGCGATCAGCGACAGGCCTTCGAGACCGAGCTTGCCCGCGACCTCGGCGGCGTGGTCGAGCGCGCGCGGCACCAATCCGTGCCCGCGCGCGGCTTCGGCGAGCGCGATGTCGTGGATGTGCATGTGGCGCGGCCGGGTCGGCGAGTAGCGCACTTGGTTCAGGCGCGGCGGCGCGCCCAGGTCGGCGGGCAGCGCCAGGCAGTAACCCACGCCCTTGCCGCCCAACTCGGCGACCAAGCACGCCGCGACGCAGGCGCGGAACTTCGCCGCGAACGCCGCGAAGCTTTCGAGGTGATCGGGATAGATCGAATTGCCGAGCCGATCGACGAAGCCCAGATCGGCTTCTTCCATGGCACGCCAGCGCGGAATGGCCGGTTTCATGATTTCGCGGTGTACGCCTCCCCGTCCGAGCTATATCACGCTGCGCATGGAGTCGTCCGTTCCCTTCGCCGTTTTTCGTCTCGCCGCGTCGGGCATCGCGGCCGTGATCGGCTTCGCGCTGCTGATACCCTATACGGCGATCCGGCTCGAAGCCTTGGGCTACGGGCCGGCGGCGATCGGATTTTTTGCGGCCGTGCCGGGCGTGGCGCTGCTCGCGCTCGCCCCGTTCGTGGCGAAGTTCGCGCGCATCTTCGGCGGCGCCAATCTTTACGTGCGCTCGGCGCTGTTCGCCGCCCCGCTGCCTTTGGCGTTCGCCGCGAGCGAGGACTATCTCCTGTGGAGCCTCGCCAATTTCGCCATCGGCGCGGCGGCGGCCTTGCGCTGGATCGTGTCGGAAAGCTGGGTCGCCGATCTGGTTCCCGCCGAGCGGCGCGGCCGCGCCATCGGCCTGTTCGAAACGGCACTCGGCTTTTCGTTCATGCTCGGGCCGCTGGTTCTGCTCGCCTTCGATCCCACCGGCCCCGAGCCGGCCTGGGTCGCCGCCGGCTTGTGGCTGCTCTCGTGGCTGTTCGCCTTGGGCGTGCCCGCCCCGGCCCAGCGCGCCGGCGACACGCGCGATCGCGACGGCGGGTTCGACATCGTGCTGCTGGCCGTACCGGCCGCGATTCTGGGGGCGGCGATCGGCGGCATGTTCGAAGTCGGGCTGTCGGGTGTGGGTGCTTATTGGGGCTTGGCGCTGGGCTTGGGGGCGGCGCAAGCCGCCTTGGTCGCCTCGGCCTTGGGCGCGGGCTCGTTCGTCGCGCAATACCCGGCCGGCTGGCTCGCCGACAAGTACTCGCTCGACAAGACGGTGCGCCGCGCCTTGGCCGTGCTCATCGTGACGTCGCTCGCGGCACCTTTCGTGGCGCAAGGGGTCGCGGGCACGCTGGCGGTCGCGGTCTTGTGGGGTGGGGCCGGCGGGATGCTCTACACGCTGGCGATGATCCGCGTCGGCCACGGCTTTTCGGGCCCCGCTTTGCTGCGCGCCACGGCCGCCGTGGTCGCGAGCTACACCTTCGGCAGCACGCTCGGGCCCGCACTGATCGGTTTGGCGATGGAGGCGAGCCCGCGCTTCGGCCTGCCGTTCACGCTCGCGGCGTTAGCCGCCTTGGCCCTCGGCGCGCATGCGGCGCTCGGCCAGCGCGGCGTCGCCCGGCGCTAACGCGCGCTGCATCAACACCTGATCGGTCCAGCGATCGAACTTGAAGCCGACCGACGCCAACCGGCCGGCGATCCGGAAGCCGAGTGCGGCGTGCAAGCCGATCGTCGCGACATTGGCGTCGTCGCCGATGACCGCCACGAGCTGGCGCGCGCCGGCCGCTTCGCACGCCGCGATCAAGGCGGTCAGCAAGGCGCGGCCGATCCCTTTGCGGACCGAGTCGGGCTTCACATAGACCGTGTCCTCGAGCGCGAAGCGATAGCCGGGCCGCGGGCGATAGAACGAGGCGTAGGCGAAGCCCAGGATTTCGCCATCCGCTTCGGCCACCAGATGCGACAAGCCTTTGTCGAGGATGTCGCGGCGGCGCTTGGCGATCTCGGCGACGCCCGGCGGCGTCAGCTCCATCGTCGCCGTGCTGCGCACGACATAGTGATCGTAGATCGCGGCGATGGCGGCGGCGTCGGTTTCGCGAGAAGGTCTGACGATCATCGAGTTACGAAGGCCTGGAAAAAGGTGGGCCGCCGCACCCCCCGGAGCGGCGGCCCGTTTCGCGAGCGGGTGGCCGAAGCCGTCCGCAGTCTCGCGAAAGCCGTTTTGCGGATCCGAGGGAGCCCCGTGCGTCCGATTCCCCCGAACCGATGTCGCATTCACTATACGGTGTCCCCATGCCCAAGGCCATCGAAAATCGGAGGGATTTACCCTCAATACCCGGAGCGAATACACTGTTCCCCGCATGACCGACGCCTTCGACCGATTGCGCGCGCTGCTCGGCCCCATGGGCTGGCTCGACACGCCCGCCGATCTCGCCCCTTACGAAAAGGAGGAGCGCGGTCTGTTCAAGAACGGCAAGGCTGCGGCCGTGGCGCGCCCCGCCGACACGCGCGAAGTGGCCGCGACCCTGGCGATCTGCAACGAGGCGCGCATCGGCGTGGTGCCCCAAGGCGGCAATACCGGATTGGTCGGCGGCGGCGTGCCCGACCCCAGCGGCAAGCAGATCGTATTGACGCTCGCGCGCATGGACCGGCTGCGCGGGCTCGACACGGTCAACGACACGATCGCCGTCGAGGCCGGGATGATCCTGGCCGACATCCAGAAACGCGCCGCCGAGGCCGACCGGCTGTTCCCGCTGTCGCTCGCCGCCGAAGGCACGTGCCGGATCGGCGGCAATCTCTCG
Organism: Tagaea sp.; assembly: GCA_023653245.1. Next base: position 146 of record JAMNXK010000058.1, on the reverse strand, counting down.
ACCAATGCCGGGGGCATCAACGTGCTGCGCTACGGCATGGCGCGCGATCTGGTGCTCGGCCTGGAAGTGGTGCTCGCCGACGGGCGCGTGCTCGATTCCATGACCGGATTGCGCAAGGACAACACCGGCTACGACCTCAAACAGAT
>JAMNXK010000629.1 GCA_023653245.1 Tagaea sp. | reverse complement strand
TCGCGCAGATGCATGGCCGCGCGCTCGTAGCTCGACGGCACGAACAGCAGGCTCGCCCCGATCGACGCGGCGAGCAGGAAGGCGGCCATCGCGTATTGCCCGCCCATGCGCGCGTGCAGCGCGGTGCTCATCGATCGAGCCTCGCGAAGCGGATCTCGATTTCGCGCCCGCGTCCCACGCCGGCGTCGACGCGCACGACGCCGTCGCGATCGGCGTTGACGTCGAGATCGGGCGCGCCGTCGCGCGACACGCGCCAGCGCGAATTCGGCGCCACGCGCCAGACCATCTCGCCCGCGCCGAAGCCGCCGGCTTTGAAGGCGAATTCGCGCGCCGCGCGCGCCAGCGCGCGCACCGGCCAGCGCGATTCGATCAGATAAGGCGCGCTCGCGTCGCCGGGCTCGCCCCCCGGCTTGCTCAAGGCGACGACCGGCGAGGCGGCGTCGGGATCGAGGGCGACGTAAAGCGCGCGCGCGTCGCGCGTGAAGCCGAGCACGCCCGACGAGCGCGCGAAATCCACCGCGAGCGATTCCAGCGGCGGATCGAAGCGCAAAGTCTGCAGGCTTCCGCGCTCCTCGATCCGCCACGCGCGCGGACCCAGGCGCGCGAAACGCGCCGTATCGAAGCCTTCGGCGATCGCCGCGTAGTGCGAGGCGAAGATCGGAACGATGGACATCCCGCGGATGACGGCGATGTTCTCGTGCAGCGAGCGCAGCGCGGCTTCCTTCTCGGCGATGTAGACGTGGTAGTAGAGATTGACGGGCGTCAGGCGCCTTGGCGCGCCGGTGTTCTCGATCGTCTCGGCCAGCGCGCGGAAGCCGAAGAACCGGTCGGTCCACAGATCGGTGTAGGTGTTCTCGTTCGACGCGGCCGCGTAGACCTGGAAATAGCTCCCCTCGCGCCGCCCGACCGGCGCCACGTAGCCGGCCGAGGGAAACTCGCGGTCGAAGCGCGTGTCGCCGCCGTTGATGTTGCGCAAGCCCGCGCGCCGCGCGGCCGAAAGCGCGCTGGCGTAAGGCAGCGTGTTGCCCGACCATTGCACCAGACCGATGCGCGCACCCGGCGGCGCCAAGGTTTCGAGCCAGCGCGCGGCGCCCGCGAACTCGGCTTCGAGATCGAAAGGCCGCATCGCGTAGGTGCGCGGCGTGTCGTAGATCGGATGGTCGTAGCGCGTTTCCAAGCTGGCGCCGCCGTCGCGCGCGGGGCCGGCGACGCGATCGCGCACGCGCCGCCACGTCGCCTGCAGGCGCGAGGGGTTCTCTCCGCAGCCCGGATAGCGGCGCAAGATCGTCGCTTCGACCGGGTTGGCGTCGTCGCGATCGAAGAAGCTCCAATCGAGCGGATGGCTCCAGGTATGGCTCGCGGGCTCGACATGCGGCAGCGCGAACGCGCGCCGCGCGAGTTCGCGCCCTTCCTCCGTGCCGCACCAATCGGGATGCAGATCGCCCGCGATCGGCGCCACCGTCACCGGCAAATCGGGATAGCGCAGCAGCACGTCGTCGAGCACGACTTCGGCCGAGAGCTTCCGCGCCCGCCGCCACGGCTGGATTTCCGTGAGGTTGCGCCAGCCGTCGCCGTCGATATGCGAAAAGAAAATCCGCCGCCCGACAAGCGTCGTCACGTCCGGCATCGGCCCGCCGGTATGGCCCAAGGAAGCGGCGAGGAACGCGAAGGGATCGAGACGCCATTGCCGGCGCTTGAGCTCGGGTTCGAAGAAATGGGTGAAGCCCACGGCCGCGAGCCCGCCGCCGGGCCCGACGATCACCACGTGGCTCTCGGTGTCGGGGCGATTGCGCCGGCGCACGACCAGGTGCGACGTCGCGCGCGAGTCCGCCGGCCGCCAGATCGCGAACGGCGGCAGCACCGCATCGAGCGGACGCTCGAACTCGACCATCGCGGAATCCTTGCGCAGCACTTCGGCGTCGAAGGTCAGGCGCACGAAGCCCTCGTTCAGGCGGAAGCCCGCGCGCGCGAAGGCGCGATTGGCGTCGGCCAGCGCGACCCCGTCCGCACCGCCGGGGCGCCGCAGCAGCGCGGGATCGCCCATGACCACGAGCCGGCCGCCTTGCGCTTGGACGCGCTCGACGAAACCGAGCACGGCGGCGGGATCGGGCAGCGCATCGCCTTCGAACCACAGCACCACGGCGTGCAGATCCCGGATCGACGCCGGGTCGGGCAAAGGCTTGGCCGCGTCGATGGGCACAACCGCGTAGCCCAGACGATTGAGCGGCATTTCCAGCAGCTGATGGCCGGTCGTGTCGCGCCAGCGCTCGGCGACCGTGGAATCCCAGAACACCGCCACGCGCCGCTTCTCGTGGCCGGTTTGCGCGGCCGCACCGGCCGCCCAGAACAGCGCGCAAGCGAGAAGGAAGCGCGCGAGCTTCATCGCGGCTCGGGCACCACGCGGTCGAGCTCGACCGTGGCGACGTAAGGCGCGTAGCCGAGCGCCCGCACTTGGGCGTAGAGGCGCTTGAGCTGCGCTTGATCCTCGGGCGGCCAGTATTCGAGCACGAGCACGCGCAGTTTCGGATTGATCGCCTTCGCCTCTTCGAGCAGCGCGATCTCGGCGCGTTTCTGGCCCTCGGGCGCCAGG
>JAMNXK010000628.1 GCA_023653245.1 Tagaea sp. | reverse complement strand
CCTGTAATTCTTTAGGCGAATCAAGCCCTTGCCCTGACAGGTAAATTTACGTTACTGTTGGGGTGCTCGGCAGTCCGTGGACGCGGCGTCGTCGGCCGAACCCTCAGAAAGAGGGAAGGCAACACGGGCTCCAGTTTCGACAGAAGTCGAAACATACGACCAGAAAGGGACCAATACCATGGCAGCCGGAATCTCGAATTCCGTCAATACCAATGTGGGCGCATTGACCGCATTGTCCTCGTTGAGGACGACACAGTCGTTCCTCGACACGGCCTCCAAACAAGTCCAGACCGGTTACCGGGTGGCCGACGCGCAAGACGACGCGTCGACCTTCTCGGTCGCCCAAGGCATCCGCGGCAACTTGCAGGCCTTCCAGGCCGTCCAGGGGTCGCTCGCCAACGGCGTGGGTTTGGGCACGGTGACGCAAGCCGCGCTCACCAACATCTCCAACCTCATCGGCAACCTGCAAGCCAAGATCACGCAGTTGGCCGACGGGTCGATCGGCAACGATCAGCGCACGATCTACGCCGCCGACTTCAGCGCGTTGACCAACCAGATCTCCAACTTCATCACGCAGGCGAAGTACAACGGCGTGAACTTGCTATCGAACGGCTCGACCGCCAAGACGTTCTTGTCGGACACCTCCGCTTCGACGTTGACGGTCAACACGCAGTCTTCCGTCAACACCGCCTTCACCACGTTCGCCTCTTCGGGCGTTTCGTCGGTGTCGTCGGCGACGGCGGCGCTGACGTCGCTGACCACGTTCCAAAGCACGGTGTCCACCGCGCTGGGTCAGAACGCCTCCGACACGCGCTCGCTGCAGCTGCAGTCGAGCTTCGTGAACTCGGTGGTGGACGCCACGACCACCGGTCTGGGCGCCATCGTCGACGCCGATATCGGCAAAGCGGCCGCGCAGGTGCAAGCCCTGCAGGTCCGCCGCCAGCTCGGCATCCAGTCGCTTTCGATCGCCAACCAGCAGCCCGCCGTGCTGCTGGGTCTGTTCAGCTAAGTCCGCGCGATCGACGTCGACCTTTCGCCGAGTGGAAGACGAGAAAGGCCCCGCGCGCCGGCGGGGCCTTTCGCATTTCAGAGCCCTTTTTTCGCGCGCGCGACCAGTGCCGCGGCGGCCGCGTCCTGGATCGCTTCCGCGTCCAGCGCTTTGACCCGATAGAGATCGGGAATGTCGGCCGATTGGCCGAAGCCTTCGACGCCCAGCGCGCGCACGATCTGCCCGCGCACCGCGCCCAGCCACGACAGCGCCGCCGGATGGCCGTCGAGCACGCTCACAAGCGCCGCGTCCGGCGCCAAGGGCGCGAGCAGCCGCGCGATCGGACTGGCCGCACCCAGCGCGCGCCAATCGCGATGCAAGCGATCGGGCGAGGTGATCGCGAGCAAGCCCGCACCCGGCACTTCCCCGCGCAACGCGTCGAACGCCGCGAGCGCTTCGGGCGCCACCGGCCCGCAAGAGGCGATCGCGAGTTCGGCGCCGGGTGCCGGCTCGACCAGCCAATACCCGCCCTCGACCGCGCCCTCGATCCACCGCCCATCGCCGCGCGCGGGTTGCGACAAGGGTCGCGTCGATAAGCGGAAATAGAGCGAGCCCCCCTCCGGCGCCTGCATGTGTCCGAAGCCCCAGCGCAGGATCTCGGCGAGTTCGTCGACGAAGGCGGGCTCGTAATAGAGCAGGTTGGGCGCTCCCATGCCGACCAGCGGCGTGCCGACCGATTGATGCGCCCCGCCCTCGGGGGCGAGCGTCACGCCCGACGGCGTCGCCACGACCATGAAGCGCGCGTCCTGATAGCAGGCGTAAGTCAGCGCATCGAGGCCGCGATTGACGAACGGATCGTAGAGCGTGCCGACCGGCAGCAGCCGCGCGCCGGCGTGGTCGCCCGCCAATCCCAGCGCGCCGAGCATCAAGAACAGATTGTGCTCGGCGATGCCGAGTTCGACGTGCTGGCCTTGCGGGTTCATATTCCACAGCTGCGCGGAAACGACCTTCTCCGATTTGAAGACATCCGAGCGCGCGTGGCGGTCGAAAATCCCGCGTCGATTGACCCAGCCGCCGAGATTGGTCGACACCGTCACGTCGGGCGAGGTCGTAACCAGGCGCTTGGCGAGTTCGCTCGTGCCGCCGGCGAGATCGAACAACACGCGCCCGAAGCCTTCCTGGGTGCTCGCCGGCTTATCGAATTTCGGGATCGGAAAATCGTCCGGCACGGGAATCGCCGGCGGCGAAAAGCGCCGCGGAAAAACCTTGGCGAAGGGCACGTCCTTGAGGAACGCGTCGATCGCGTCGGGCTTGTCGATGCCTTCGAATTTCTCCCACTCGCGGCCCGGGGCGATGCCCATGGCCGCGCGGAATCCGTCCATCTGCTCGGGGCTCATCAGGCCCGCGTGATTGTCCTTGTGGCCGGCGAAGGGCAGACCGTGCCCCTTGATCGTGTAGGCGACGATCACCGTGGGCAGGTCGGTCGAGGCCGCGTCCGCGTAAGCGTCGAGCACGCTTTCCATGTCGTGCCCGGCGAGATTGGTCATCAGGCGCGCGAGCGCGTCGTCGTCGTTGTGGCGCGCGAGCAGCGCCTTGATCCCGGG
>JAMNXK010000627.1 GCA_023653245.1 Tagaea sp. | reverse complement strand
TTCGCCCCCTCCCGCGCCGAGCTCGCGACATATCCCGGCATGACGCCCTCGCGCGACATCGCGCGCGCGCGCGCCGAGGCGCGGCGCCTGCTCCAGGAAGCCGGCGTGCCCAATCTGCGCTTCGAGCTGATCGGCATGTCGCTGCCGCCGTTTCCGACCGTGGCGGTATGGGCGATCGACCAGTGGCGCCAGATCGGCGTGACGGTCGAGCAGCGCCAGGCCGAGCGCGCGGCCTATTTCGGCGCGCGCACCTCGGGCGCCTTCCAGGTGATGCTCGACTTCACCACCGAGTTCGCCGACGAGCCGAACTTCCAGCTGCGCCGCTTCATCTCCTTCGACCGCGTGCCGGGGTTCAACGTGTCGCGCCACACCGACCGGCGGCTCGACGAAATCTTCGACCGTCAGGAGCGCGAGAGCGATCCCGCGCGGCGCAAGGCGCTGGTCCGCGATTTCGAGATCCATCTGCTCGACATGGCCTACACGGTGCCGCTGTTCTGGTTCTCGCGCATCGTGCCCTTGGCGTCGAACGTGCGCGGCTGGGACGTGACGCCGTCGCACCTGTTGGGTCAGGATCTCGCGGGCGTGTGGCTGGCGAATTGAAGCTCAGCCGAGGAACGCGGCGACCGCGTCGTTGAATTCGCTCGCGCGCTCGAAATAGGCCGAGTGCCCGGCGCGCGGGAATTCGACGTGCCGCGCGTCGCGCATATGCTTGGCGAGCGCCGGCGCCAGGAACGACGGGAACACCACGTCGTCCTCGCCCATCGCCAGCAGCACGGGGCAGGCGAGCTGGGCGGCGTCCGCCGGCGGTCGGTTGCGTTTGAGGCGCGCGCGCAACGCCTCCTTGTCCAGCCCGCCGGTCGCGGCGAGCGCGTCGATCGACATATACAAGTGATGCAGCGCCGGATCGGATTGCGCCAAGCGCCGTCCGGCGGCGGGATGGATGCCCTCGCGGCGAAACCCGGCGCGCTCGGCTTCGGCGCGCGCGGCCCAGGCGTCGAACGCCGGCGGATCGAGGGCGCGCATGTCGAACGTTCCCGACGTCGCCGCCAGGACCAGCGCCGAAACCCGCGCGGGCTTGGCAAGGGCGAGTTCGACGGCGGCCCAGCCGCCCATCGACTGGCCGACCAGCGCGCAGCTTTCGATCCCGAGCGCGTCGAGCAGCGCTTCCAGATCGCCCGCGAAATCCGCCGGATCGGGCGGCTGGATCGCGGCGGTCGAAGGGGCGAAGCCGCGCGCGGCGAAGGTCACGACCTTGTGCGTTGCCGCGAAGACCGGCACTTGGCGCCACCACGACAGATGGTTGCCGCCCAGCCCGTGCAGGAACACCAGCGCGGGCCCGCGCCCGCGCGTCTCGTAGTGGAGCCGCGCGCCCGGCCGCTCGACGAAGCCCGACGCCGTCGCGGGCGCCCAATCGGATCTTTCCATGGTCCGAGCTTGCCACGGCGCTGAAACCGAAAACAGCGCGACAAGCCGCGCTTGGCCATGGCAGGCTCGCGTCCGGTTCCCGCTCCCGCTCCGCTTCGGAGGTGCTGCGATGGCCCGAAAGTCGCTCACCCGCCGGCGCGCTTTGTCGGCCGGCCTGGCCGCCGCCGCGCTGTGGCCGTCGTCGCGCGCCACGGCGGCGGGTCCGGTCGATCTCCAGCTCGTGCTCGCCGCCGACGTCTCGCGCTCGGTCGACGACAACGAATTCGCCCTCCAGCGCCAAGGCTACGCCTCGGCCCTGATCGATCCGCGCGTCTTGCGGGTGATGACCGGCGGCCGCAACGGCGCGGTCGCGGTCACCTACTACGAATGGTCGGGCGTCGGCTCGCAGCGCACGATCGTGAATTGGAGCCGCATCGACGGCGACGAAGCGGCCGAGGAATTCGGCGCCAAGCTCTTGTCGGTCCCGCGCCCCTTCGGCGCCTCCACCGCCTTGGGCGAGGCGATCGCCTGGTCGATGGGCGAGTTCTCGCGCTGCCCCTTCCCGTCCGACAAACGCACGCTCGACGTGTCGGGCGACGGTACGAACACCAGCGGCATGCAGCCCGACGGCGCGCGCGATCTGGCCGTCGCCGCCGGCATCACGGTCAACGCGCTGGTCATCCTGTCCGCCGAGCCGACGATGTGGAATCCCAACCACACCCATCCGCCGGGCGGGCTCGACGAGTATTTCCGCCGCCACGTGATCGGCGGCACCGGCGCCTTCCTGATGACCGTGCAGGGCTTCGACACGTTCGGCTACGCCATGGTCAACAAACTCACCCGCGAGGTTTCCTGATGACGTCCCTGACCCGCCGCACCGCCCTGGGCGCGATGGGTGCCGCGTTGGCCGCCCCGGCCTTGGCGCAGCATCCCCATCACGGCCAGATGTTCGAACGGCTGAACCAGCCCGGCCGCGTGGGCCTGCCGCCTTTGGCGCTGGAGCACGCGGTCTACGACAGCCCCGCGCCGAAGGCGGCGCAAGCCGGGCGCTGGGTGGCGCGCGCGCCGCTGCCGCTGCCGCGCACCGAAATGGCCTGGGCCGCCGAGCTGAACGGTAGGCTGCATCTGGTGGGCGGCTACGCCGAGCAGCGCGTGGACAAGCCCTATCACCATATCTACGACCCGGCGCGCGAT
>JAMNXK010000626.1 GCA_023653245.1 Tagaea sp. | reverse complement strand
TTGATCAGCGCCGAGAGTTCCTTGAACGCCGGCGTGCCCGCCACGCCGAGCCATTCGAAGATCGCCATCTCGGTGCCGATCAGCCACACGCCGTTCGCGCGCAAGCGCTCGGCCGCCAAATCCTGGTCGGCCGCTTTGCGCGACGACACCGCATCCCACACCACGGCCACTTCGTAGCCCTTGGCCTTGAACCCCAGCGCCGTCTGCAGCACGCAGACATGGGACTCGATCCCGCACAGCACGATCTGGCGCCGTCCCGAGCGTTCCACCGCATCCGCGATCCCCGGATCGGCGGCGCACGAGAAATTCATTTTGGCCAGGACCGTGCCCGCTTCGGCGAGCGCATCGACCGTCGGCCCCAGGCCTTTGGGATATTGCTCGGAGACCAAGACGGGGATGGCCAAGCGCTTGGCGGCGGCCACCAATTTGGCGGAATTGCCGGTCACGCGGTCGGGTTCGGCCATCGCGGGCAGCAGCCTTGCCTGCACGTCGACGACCAGCAAGAGCGATTGGGTGGCGTTCAAAAGCATGTCGAAGACTACGCCGGAACCTTGACTTTTGGCCATTCATCCCTATTTTCCCGTTGTCTCGCGGGGATTTACCGCGACTGCGAAACGGCGCCGTATCCTGCGCCTCCATCTGGGACCCCGGTCGGCGGGGTCCACCGCCCGGGATGTCCCGGGAGGTCGCGCTGCCGAAGCTGCCAGCGGCGCCAACCGACGAAGACCGGAGTTATGAGTTTCCAAGATCTGGGGCTTTCCGAGCCCGTGCTGAAAGCCATCGCCGACGCTGGGTACACCACGCCCACGCCCATCCAAGAAAAAGCCATTCCCTGGGTCCAAATGGGCCGCGACGTTCTGGGCTGCGCCCAGACGGGAACCGGCAAGACCGCCAGCTTCGTGCTGCCGATGATCGACGCGCTGAGCCAAGGCCGCGCCAAGGCGCGCATGCCGCGCTCGCTGATCCTGGAGCCGACGCGCGAATTGGCCGCCCAGGTCGCCGAGAATTTCGACAAATACGGCAAGTACCTCAAGCTGACCAAAGCGCTGCTGATCGGCGGCGTGTCGATGGACGAGCAGCAAAAGGCGCTCGAACGCGGCGTGGACGTGCTGATCGCCACGCCGGGCCGCCTGCTCGACCTGTTCGACCGCGGCCGCATCCTGATGCACGACACCAAGCTGCTGGTCATCGACGAAGCCGACCGCATGCTCGACATGGGCTTCATCCCGGACGTCGAGCGCATCGTGTCGCTGCTGCCGCCCTTGCGCCAGACGCTGTTCTTCTCGGCGACCATGGCGCCGGAGATCAAGCGCCTGGCCGACAAGTTCCTCAGCAATCCCAAGGAAGTCGCGGTCTCCGCCCCGGCGCAGACCGCCGACACGGTCGCCCAAGGCATCGTGATCGTGCCCGAGCGCGAAAAGCGCGAGACCTTGCGCCGCCTGATCCAGGCGCAAACCGTCAAGAACGCGCTCGTGTTCTGCAACCGCAAGCGCGACGTCGACATCCTGTGGAAGTCGCTCAAGCGCCACGGCTTCAATGTCGGCGCGCTGCACGGCGACATGGACCAATCGACCCGCACCGAAACGCTGGACGCCTTCAAGAAGGAAACGATCCAGATCCTGGTGTGTTCGGACGTCGCCGCGCGCGGCCTCGACATCGGCGGGCTGTCGCACGTGTTCAATTTCGACGTGCCGATCAACGCCGAAGACTACGTCCACCGCATCGGCCGCACCGGCCGCGCGGGCCGCTCGGGCATCGCCTACATGATCGCCACGCGCGACGATTCCAAGTTCGTCTCGGCGATCGAGCGCCTGATCAAGAAGACCATCCCGCCCATCGAGCTCGAAGGCTTCGTCGCCCCCACCGGCGACGGCAGCCCCGAAGACGACAAGCCCGCGCGCGAACGGCCCGAACGCGGTGGCCGAGGTCGCGGTCGCGAACGCGCCCCGCGCGCGCCGCGCAATCCGCGCGAGACGCATGCGGTCGCCGAAGCGCCGGTGCCCGCGCAAATCGCGATGGCGCCGGAGCCCATGACGCCCGCGCCGGCACCCGCCGCCACGCCCGCGCCGGTCGCGGTGGTGGCGCCGATGCCCCGTTTCGCGCCCGCGCCGGCGCCCGCGCCGTCGAACCCGCGCGGCTTCGACGACGACGGCGTGCCCGCCTTCCTGTTGCGCGGCCGCCGCGCCGCGGGTTAACTGGCCTTCGACGAACCGCCAAACCTCATGGTTCGACAGGCTCACCATGAGGTTCGGAAATAGGCCTCACCCTGAGCCTGTCGAAGGGCGAGGCCGGTCCAAGACCGCCCGCCGCGGACGGAGACGCCCATGCAGACCATCTTCATCATGGTGAAGTGCGAGTTGGGCCGCGCCTACGACGTCGCCGAGCGGGCGATGGAGACCGAACAGGTCTCGGAGGTCTATTCGATCTCCGGCCAATACGATCTGCACTTCAAATGCTATCTCCCCGACGACATGGATGTGGGCCATTTCGTCATGGGGCTGCAGAAAATCCCCGGCGTGAAGGACACGTTCACGCTCATCACCTTCAAGGCGTTCGGCTGACCCCTTGATCGCAAGCGGGCGCAGGTCCACCTTCCTTG
>JAMNXK010000625.1 GCA_023653245.1 Tagaea sp. | reverse complement strand
GGCCCGCATCGCGCAAGCGCGCCGCGTTCGTCACCAGCAGGCGCGCGGCCTCGATCTCGGTCGCCATGTCGGCCAGGCGGAACGACACCGCCTGATGCTCGAAAATCGGCTTGCCGAAGCTCTCGCGTTGCTTGGCATAGGCGAGGGCCGCCTCGTAGGCCGAGCGCGCCATGCCCACGGCTTGCGCGCCGATGCCGATGCGCCCGCCTTCGAGATTGGCGAGCGCGATCTTGTAGCCCTCGCCTTCCTTGCCGAGCATCAGATCGGGCGTGAGGCGCACGTCTTCGAGTGCGATTTGCGCGGTGTCGGAGCATTTCTGCCCGAGCTTTTCTTCCAGCCGCGCGACCTTCCAGCCCGGCGTGCCGGTCGGGATCACGAAGGCGCTGATGCCCTTCTTGCCGGCGGCCGGATCGGTGACGGCGAAGACGATGGCGACGTCGGCCGTGGCCCCCGAGGTGATGAATTGCTTGGCGCCCGAGACGACCCAGTGATTGCCGTCGCGGCGCGCGCGGGTCTTGAGGGCCGAGGCGTCCGAGCCCGCGCCCGGCTCGGTCAGGCAGAAGGCGCCCAGCATGTCCCCGCGCGCCAGCGGCTTGAGGAACGTCTCCTTCTGCCACTGCGTACCGAATTTCAGGATCGGCATGCAGCCGACCGAGTTGTGCACGCTCATGACGGTGGAGACGGCACCGTCGCCGGCGGCGATCTCCTCGATCGCGGCGGCGTAGCCGACATGATCGGCCCCCGCCCCGTCCCATTCCTCGGGGACGAGCATGCCCATGAACCCCAGCGCGCCCATTTCGCGCACCAGATCTTTGGGGAACAGCCGCTCCTTCTCGCGCGCGGCGGCCGTGGGCCATAGCCGCTCTTGCGCGAATTGGCGCGCGGTGTCGCGGATCAGGGTTTGGGTTTCGTCGAGCATGGCATCACCAGGGAAGTTCGCGGCCATCGTGATCGAAGAACTTGCCGTTGTCCTTGGGCCCGAGCCCGTCGATCAGCTTGGCGATCGCGGCGGTCGATTCCGCCACGGTGAGGTCCGCGCCGGCCCCGCCCATATCGGTCTTCACCCAGCCGGGATGATAGGTCACGGCCGTGATCCCGCGCGACGCCAGATCGATCGACCAGCCTTTGACCAGCAGATTGAGTGCTGCCTTGGACGAGCGGTAGATCGGCGCGCCGCCCGAATGCGCGGCGATCGAGCCCATGCGCGAGGAGGTCGCCACGATCGTTTTGCGGCCCGAGCGCGCCACCGGCTCGAGCAGCGCTTCGACCAGGCGCATCGGGCCGAAGACGTTGACGCGCATGACCTGTTCCCAGGTGGCGTAGTCAGTCTTGCCCATCGCCCAATCGCGCGGGCCGTAGATGCCCGCGTTGCACAGCAGCACGTCGAGGCTTTCCTTGGCGAGCGACGCGCCCAGCCGTGCGACGGACGCCGCGTCGGTCACGTCGCACAGATGCACCTCGCCGCCGGCCTTGGAGATCGCCGCACCCGCCGAAATCTCGCGCGCCGTGCCGAGCACGCGCCAGCCGCGCGCCGCGAACTGCCCGACCAGCGCCAAGCCGATGCCGCGCGAGGCGCCGGCGATCAGGATGGTGGGTTTGCCGCTCACAGATGTCCCCGCTTCTTCGCGGTCACTTCGATCTCGACCTTGATGCGCGGATCGATGAAGCCGGTGACGACGGAGGTGTTGGCGGGCCGGATCTTGGCGAAATGCTTGCCCAGGATCGGCGCCACGACCTTGAAATCCTTCACCGAGGCGACGAAGACGCGCACGCGCACGACCGCGCCGAGTGTGGCCCCCGCCTCGGCCAGCGCCGCCTTGATGTTGGCGAAGCATTGCTCGGTCTGCTTGGCCACATCGGCGGAGATGGACATTTTGGCGTAGTCGAAGCCCGTCGTCCCGGAAACGAAAATCCACTTTCCGTCCACGACCGCGCGGCTATAGCCCGCGAGCTTCTCGAACTCCGAACCCGACGAAATCAGACGGCGCGCCATGTCATGCTCCCTTTGCTGCAGTCTAGCAGGGACTTAGGCGGTTTCGGCAAACAGCTCGCGGCCGATCAGCCAGCGCCGGATTTCCGAGGTGCCGGCGCCGATTTCGTAGAGCTTGGCGTCGCGCAGCAGGCGGCCGGTGGGGTAGTCGTTGATATAGCCGTTGCCGCCCAGCAGCTGGATCGCGTCGAGCGCCACCTGGGTGGCTTTCTCGGCCGCGTAAAGGATCGCCCCGGCGGCGTCTTTGCGGGTGGTCTTGCCCGCGTCGCATGCCTTGGCCACCGCATAGACATAGGCCTTGCAGGCGTTGGTCGTGGTGTACATGTCGGCGAGCTTGCCCTGGACGAGCTGGAATTCGCCGATCGCCTGGCCGAATTGCTTGCGCTCGTGCACGTAAGGCAACGCGACGTCGAGGGCGGCCTGCATGATCCCGCACGGGCCCGCGGCGAGCACCGCGCGCTCGTAGTCGAGCCCGCTCATCAACACGTTGACACCCTTGCCGAGCTTGCCGAGCACGTTCTCCTCGGGCACCTCGCAATCCTGGAACACGAGTTCGCAGGTGTTCGAGCCGCGCATGCCGAGCTTGTCGAGCTTCTGCGCGGTCGAGAATCC
>JAMNXK010000624.1 GCA_023653245.1 Tagaea sp. | reverse complement strand
GGCGGCGTGGGCGGCTGAGCCCGGCGCATCACGCCGCATCGGCCATCGCGCGCGCGAGCTCGGCGATGCCCGGTGCGATCCGATCGAGCGGAATCGCCGAGTAGCCGAGCCGCAAATGGCGCGTCTTGCGCGGCGGTACCGCGAAGAAAATGTCCCCCGTCTCGACCAGCACGCCGCGCCGCGCGGCCGCTTCGACCAGCGCCTTGCCGTCGACCGGCGTGTCGAGCGTGACCCAGGCCGCCGATCCGCCCGCCGCTTTGGCCACGCTCGCGCGCGGCATGTGCCGGGCCAGCGCCGCGAGCAGCGCCGCCCGGCGTTCGCGATAGACCGCGTTCAAGCGCGCCACGAAGGAATCGCGGTGCCCTTGCGCCAGGAACAGCGCGGCGGCGTAGGCGTTGTTCGACGGCGGATGGCGCAGATTGAGCCGTCGCAGCGCGCGCAGTTCGGCGATCAAGGGCGCGTCGGCCACCACGAAGCCGATCCGCACGCCGTGCGACATCGTCTTGGACAGGCTGCCGACATGGATCACACGGCCGTGGCGATCGAGACTCTTGAGCGCGGGCAGCGGCCGGCCCTCGAAGTTCAATTCGCTTTCGTGGTCGTCCTCGATCACGACGACGTCGCGCGTCCGCGCCGCGTCGAGCAGCGCCTTGCGCCGCCCGATCGGCATGGTGACGTTGGTCGGGCATTGATGGCTGGGCGTCGTATAGACGTAGTCGAGACCCGCCAGCCGCTTGCCCGCGGTCAACCCGAAGCGATCGACCGGGATCGGCACCACCGTGCCCGCGCGCAGCAGGAAATTGTTGCGCGCGTCGGGATAGCCGGGATCCTCCATGCCGACGCGCGTGCGCGGCCCCATCAGAAGATCGGCGAGCAGGTAGCACGCCTGCTGACCGCCGACCGTCACGAGAATCTCGTCGCGCGCCGCCCAGATCCCGCGCGACGGCAGGCAGCGGCGCTGGATCTGCTCGGTCAGCGCATCGAGATCGCGGTCGATGCGGTCGGACGACCAATCCTGGATCGCCTTGACGGTCAGGCTTTCGTGCGCGCACGCGCGCCAATCGGCGATCGGCAGCAAGGAACGGTCGAACTGGCCGTAGATGAAGGGGTAGCGGAAGGACTGCCAGTCGGCGGGCTTGGCGATGTTGCGCTGTGCGCCGGGAGCGACGCGCAGGCGCTTGCTCCAATCGATTGCGCTGGTCCGCGCCCGCCCGGCGCCGCCCGCGCCCAGATAGGGCGTGAGCACGTCGCGGTTGACGTAGAGCCCGCTGCGCGGACGCGACACCACGAAGCCGTGATCGAGCATCTGCTGGAGCGCCAGCGTGACGGTGACGCGCGACAGGCCGAGCTCGCGCGACAGCGTGCGGCTCGACGGCAGCCGCGCCTCGGGCGAGACGAAGCCGTCCAGGATCGCGTGGACGAGCATCTCCTTCACCCGCCCTTGCAGCGTGTCGCCGCGGCCCTCGAATTCCTGATACAGACGATGCCACATCGTTTCGTCGGTCGCTTTGCGCATTCCGTCCTCCCCGGCGCCGATCCGGACGATAGGGTCTGGACTTACCGAAAGCAACGATCTGGCATTATCGACGCGCCGCCGCCGCGGGTAGACTTTCCTCAATCACGAATGAGGCGGGGATGGGGCGCGAGGACAACGACAAAACCAGACTTGCGGTGGGGCTCGGCACGATCGCCGCGCTCGTCGCCCTCTGGTACGTCGCCTCGACCAATGGCTGGATCCATCGCCAGGACTTCCCCTCGCCGCAGCAATTCCTGGCGGCCGCCAAGCAGCTGCTGACCGGCGACGGTTTCGCCGACGGCCGCTTGCACGAGCATCTGCTGCACTCGGTGAAGATCATCCTGCTCGGCTTCTTCGCCGCCACCGCCATCGGCGTGCCGCTCGGGCTGTGGATGGGCTGGGATCGCCGGGCCGAGGCGATGATCAATCCCATCTTCCTGCTGATCCGGCCGATCCCCGCTTTGGCGTGGATCCCGCTGGCGATCGTCTGGCTCGGGCTGGGCGACGGCGCCAAGGTGATGATCTTGTGGTTCGCCGCCTTCGTGCCCGCGGTGATCAACAGCTTCACGGGCGTGCGCAATATCGACCGGCCGGTGATCGAGGCCAGCCGCATGCTCGGCGCGCGCCGCTTCGCGCTGATCAAGGACGTGATCGTGCCCGGCGCGCTGCCGTCGATTTTCACGGGCCTGCGCCTGGCGCTGCAAGGCTGCCTGACCGCGCTGGTCGCCGCCGAATTGCTCGGCGCGCTGCTCGGTCTGGGCAAAGTACTCTACCAGGCCGGCCTCGACATCTATCCGGCGATGATCCTGGTCGGCATGGTCGCCGTCGCGGTGACCGGCTTCGTGCTGACCCTGGCGCTCGATCTGGCCGAGCGTCACTCGATGCCCTGGCGGAAGCGCTGATGGGCCCGGCGCTCTCCATCCGGAAATTCTGGCTGCTGACGCTGGCGGGGCTGGTCGTCTTCTTCGGCCTTTGGACGATCGCCGGCGCGCTCGAATTCGCCCCGCGCCGCTTCCTGCCCATGCCGTGGGACGTGATCGAGCGCGGCTTGCTGCTGACCGAGCGGCCGTTCTCCGGCCAGACGCTGCAG